>JANQIJ010000142.1 GCA_028282185.1 Rhodospirillales bacterium | reverse complement strand
GTTTTCCGTGTCGCATCGGGCTCATGCCTCGACCGAGGCGATCGCCCGCCTGTTACCGGCGGCCGCCGGGCGCCTGATGCAGGCGGAACTGGAAGCGCTTTCCGGCGCCCTGGAGGCGCCCGAACACCCCTTGGCCGCCGTGGTCGGCGGCGCCAAGGTGTCGACCAAGATGGAGGTTCTCGGCAACCTGTCCCAGAAGGTCGACCTGTTGATCATCGGCGGCGGCATGGCGAACACCTTCCTGAACGCCCAGGGCGTGGACGTCGGAAAGTCGCTGTGCGAACACGACATGGCCGATGCGGCCCGCGACATCCTGGCCCAGGCCCATACCGCCGGCTGCACCGTCGCCTTGCCGACGGACGCCGTGGTCGCCGGAGAATTCGCCCCGGGCGCGGACAGTCAGGTCGTCGGCATCGACGATGTGCCGGCCGAGACGATGATCTTGGATGTCGGCCCGGAAACCGTTGCCGACCTGATCGAACGCTTGGCCGGCTGCAAGACGCTGGTCTGGAACGGGCCACTCGGCGCCTTCGAGGTCACGCCGTTCGACGCCGGGACCAATGCCCTGGCACGCGCGGCCGCGGAGTTGACCCGCGCGGGCGGCCTGACCACCGTGGCCGGGGGCGGCGACACGGTCGCGGCCCTGTCGGGCGCCGGGGTGAATGCGGATTTCTCCTATGTTTCGGCGGCGGGCGGCGCGTTCCTGGAATGGTTGGAGGGCAAGGAGCTACCCGGCGTTGCCGTCCTGCGGGCCTGAGACCCGGCGAATCACCGGCGCACGACCGGGGGCGGGCGCCGATGGTTCCGTCGCTTGCGGCCGGGTCCGATGCGCCAGGGTGTCCAACAACCCCTTGAGATAATCCGATTGCGCGACCAACTGATCGGTCGCCAGGCGCGCCTCGTCGGACGCCGAGGCGGCCAACCGCTGAGCCGTATCGGTAACCCGCGCCATCTCGCCGGCGGCGCCGGCCAGGCTGCGTTCCGTTTGATCGACGGCATCGCGCAGCGCCGCCAGGCGTTGCCGGACCCTCGGGTCTTGCGCGGGACCGTCCCCGCCCACCGACGCGGGGCCCGGGGCCTGGGCGAACAGGTATCCGTTGAATTCGTCCCGCAGGCCGGCCATCTGCCCGTCCAGGCGGGCCAGATGGTCGCGCGCCGCGCTCAGATCGCGCATCAAGGCATCGGTCAGTTCGACATCGACGATCGCGGCGGACGCCTGGTGGCTGATCTCGGCCAGATGCTCGGACAGGCGGGCGAAGGCCGGGTCCCGCGCGGCGGCCGGCTGAACGACGGTGGGTGCCGTCGTCATGTCCCGGACTTCGGCCTGGGCCCGGGCCAGGCCGGAAAGCGGCGCTGCCAACGGCGGCGCGGTCGGTACGATCGGCGCGGACGCCACCGCCGCTTCGGCAACCGCCTGGTCCTCGGCCAAATCGGCCAACAGGCTTTCCATTTCATCCATGTCCCGCCGGTAATCTTCCAGCGTCACGCGCAGCACGGCCATTTCGTCCTCGACGGCGCGCGCCCGGCGGCTTTCCTCGGCCATATCATCGACCGCCTGGCGGGTTTTCGCCTGGGCGTGTTCCAGGTCCTGGCGCAGATGTTCGGCATCGGCGGTGGCGGCAATCCAATCGTCGAACGCACGGGCCAGGACGCCGACCGCATCGCGGTTGCCGCGGGCCGGAACGGTGGCCGAGCGGTCCCCACGGGCAAGCGCCGAAGCAGCCCGCGCCAGGGCTTCGACCGGCCGTGTCACCGAGCGCATCAAGATCACGCCAAGAACCAGCAGCCACAGCAAGATCGCCGCGCCGCCGCCGATCACCGACGCCGCGGCGAACACCCGGGCTTCGGCCACGGCCTCGGTCCGTTCGGCAATCAGCTCCAAGGAGACCTGGCGCAAGCTGTCCAAAGACGGCGCGACATACTGTTGAATGTCATCGAACCGTTGGGCGTTCTCGTTGACCGTCGCCCGCGCCGCGATCAGGGCCATCATCGACGCCTGGTGGCGGGCCAACAAATCGGTGATGACCGCCCGGTCGGCCCGGGGCAGGGACGATTTAGCCATGCGCCGGGCCAATGTCCCGTAGGCCTCTCGCAACTGATCCAGGTTCGCCGGATCGCCGGTCAACACCATTTCGCTGCCCAGTTGGTTGATTCGGGCGAGCAACGCCGGGCCGTCCCGCCGGCCGGAGGTGGCGACGCGAGGCGCCAACGCGGCGTCGGCTTGGCGCAAGGCCACGCCCGCGGCCGAAGCGCCGCCTGCGGCCGTGTCCATCAGTTCGCCCAGATGCTGATCGTATTGCAGGAAGCCATCACGCAGGGTCGCCACCGGCCGCGTCAATTCGTCCGCATCGGGATGGGCGGCCAGAACGTCCAGGGCACGCGCGGCTTCGTCCAGAAAGCGCTGGATGTCGCCGGCCAAGACATCATCGCGGGACAGCAGGTACTGCTTTTCCCGGCTGCGCAAATCGGCCTGGCGGCGTTCGACCAAGGTGACCTGGGCGCTCAACGCCTGGGCACGATCCAACCCCAAAATGGTTTTGGACAGGCGATCATTCACATGAACGATCAAGCCAACGAAGGCGACGATCGCCAACAGACCGACGCCGACGAACAGGCCCGTGCGTGTGGATAACTTCGTCCCGCCCAGGAAGCTGCGGCCACTGTATCCGGGCCGGCCGAGCGTCAGGTATCGCTGATCGTGGTCGCGTTCAGGCACGAGACATCGCCTTAAGCCGTTGGAATCGCGGGGAAGAAACCGCTTTCCCCGGTGTAACAGGATGGCGCCAATCTCCCAAGATTTGTTTAACGCCGGCCGGCGCGGCGGGCCGCGCGGGCGCAACCAAACCATAACCTTCGACCTTATTGAATTTACCGACCTTCGTGGCAATCTTATGCCTGAGGCCCAATTGGGGTGAGGGTGAGAATGGTTAACGAAATTTCGGGCAATATGCCGCCGGGCAATCTGGCGGGCCTGAAACGGGCCCTTCGCCAGGATCAGCAGGCCAAGGACTTGATCCAAGAAGCGCAGAAAAACCTCAAGGAATTCAATGAACAAGCCGGCCTTCAGGCGCCATCGGAAACGGACGGTCCGGTGCGCCGCGGCCAGGTGATCGACATCATCGCCTGACCTCCACCCACCGTGATCGGGCCGTACCGGCGGCAATCACCGGTCCCCGCCGGTGAATCGGGGAACAAAAGTGCGCGCGCCGCCTGACACCGGCTCTTCCGGGAAACGCTTGAGAAACCGGCCGGCAACGGGCAGGCTGCTGAAATGCCCGGCGCCATGAAAGACAAACCGAAACCCGCTGATGCTTCGGGCCGTGTGGCGGCCGGCCCTTCGGTCTGGGCCGTCCCGGAGGGCGACGACCGGAAACGCCTGACCTGCCCCGATTGCGGGTTCATCGCCTATGACAACCCCAAGATCATCGCCGGCGTGGTCGCGACCTGGGACGGCCGCTACCTGTTGTGCCGGCGGGCGATCGAGCCCCGGCGCGGGTTCTGGACGATCCCCGCGGGATTTCTGGAACTGGGCGAGACGACGGCCGAGGGCGCGGCCCGCGAGGCCTGGGAAGAGGCGCGCATCCGCATCGACGTGACGGACCTGATCGGGATCTACGAAATTCCCCGAATTTCCCAGATGTACGTGATCCACGCCGGCCACATGACGGGCCCGGAACACGAGCCGGGACCGGAAAGCGAGGACACGCGCCTGGTCAACTGGGACGAGATTCCCTGGAACGATCTGGCCTTTCCCTCGGTCCGCTGGGCCCTGGAACAGCACCGTCACGCGGCCCCGCCCACCGTGGCAAGGGCCCCGGACAGGCCCCCGGGCAGGGTTTGACGGCATTCGCCAATCGTTAACGGCGCCCCGCACGGGACGCTCGCCGGAAACCGGCATTTTTCGGCGTTTCTAGCGTCCCTTTTGACAATCCGTTAACCTTTTCCGCCCTATCCTCCGTGCCATGGACAGCATCAAATCCGCGACCCAGGCCGCCCAACCGCAGGCCACCCGACCGACCACCGGCGGCGCCCAGGCGCAGGCCGTGGCCAAGGCATCGGGAACCTACGAATCGGAATCGATGCGCGAGATCCAGGCCCGCGCCACCCATGTCCTGCAGGACGAAAGCGCCGGCGAACGGCGTGGCATGCGGCGCCTCAACGAAGCCCTGGCCACGGGTCAGGGACTGCGTCAGGACGTGCCGCGGGGCTTTTACCTCAACATCAACGTCTAATTGCTTCAGGGCTGGGTCGATCGTCTCTGGCATTGCCAAGCCCCCGCCCAGCCCGCTAGAGCATGTCACGGAAATCCACCCGCATCGGAGAAGGACCCTGGGCATGGGCACGTTCGTTCTGCATCGATCCATCAGGGGCTTCGTCATCGCCGCCGCCTGCCTGTTGCCCGGCGCCGTGGCGCCCGGCACCGCGTGGGCGACAGACTTGAGCGTGGTCGTCACGGGTCTGGAATCCGACGGCGGCGACGTCCATATCGCGCTCTACGATACGCCGGAGACCTTTCCCAAAAGTCGCGCCATGCGGGAGGAGGTTCGGCCCCGTCCCTCGGGTCGCGCCGCGACCTGGCGATTCACCGGTTTGCCGCCCGGCCGGTATGCCATCGCCACCTATCACGACGCCAACGGCAACGACGAATTCGACCAGGGGCTGTTCGGCATTCCCTTGGAAGACTTCGGGTTTTCCAACGGCGCCACCGCCTTCCTCGGTCCGCCGTCGTTCGCCGACGCGGCTTTCGACCTGCCGCCCGAAGGCGCGACCGTGACCATCGACCTGGGCAACGCGCCGGACGAACCAAACTAATTTTCAAAATGGCCGCCGATTGGCGCACCGATCACCCGCCGACCGCATTGCACCGTTGCCTGGATGTCCAGCCTTAGGGAACGCTTTCGCCGCCGCCGTTGTCGTCGTAAATCCGGGCAACATCCAGGGGGAACGCGGCGCTGCCGGTCTCTCCCTTGGGCATGCCCTGTTGCACGGCGGCCGTCAATTGGGCGTCATTGGTCAATTGGTCGAAAGCATGAAGGTCGAGGGCAGGACCGGCCGGCTTGGTGATGCCGGCGATCTCGACCCCGTTGACCACGGCGATCATGTCCGCCGGGGCCAAGGCCGTGCCCTTGGGCGCACAGTAATAGCCGAACAATTGGTTGTCGTAGAGCCCGCCATCCGGGTCGCGCGGATCGCTGTTGAATTCGGAATGGAACCCGAAGCAGCTTTGCCCCGTGTCGCGCCGTTCAAAGGGCAACAGGTAATAGGGCAGTTTGCCGTCGTAGGGTATCGCCTGACCGAACATCGGATCGGCGGTCTTGGTCATGTTCCAAAGGTCGACCGTGTCGCGCGTGATCTTGCGGAACTCCAGGACGTGACGGTCGCCGGGTTGGGCGCCGTATCCGTATTGCGAGGCCTCGATCGTGATCGCCTCCGCCTGGGCGCCGTTTTCGCCGCGGTAGAGCACGTATTCCTCTTCCTGATAATTGTCCAAATAGCGCGCCCGCAAGGTTCCCGTTTCCGGCAGGCCCGGCGCCTTCATATGCAGGACTTCCGCGCCCGGCTCGACCGCCGCGACGGCCGGATCGACGTTCCAGGCGGATTTCGGATTGGCCGCGCAGGCGGCCAGCAGCAAGGTCGCGCCGAGCGCGACAACCGCATTCATCGATGTACCGCGAAGATTGAAAAAAAGCGCCATCGCCAGATGCCTCCGTCTCGTGGCCTGCCGGCCTGAAAAACCTGCCCCCGGAAACGCTTACCCCGCAATCATTATGTTAGGAAAAAATATGGCGGACGCATGGCGTTTGCAAGCCGGGCGGAGGAAAACCCGTCGGACGGCGGCGGCGGTCGGGCCTAGAACCCGCGTCCGCTCTCTTCCAGGAACTGGGCTTCCTCCGACGTCGTGTCCCGGCCCAGGTCTCTGTTCCGATGGGGAAAGCGGCCAAACCGGCGGATCACCGCGCGATGACCCTCGGCCGCCTTGAGACTCTCGGCGTTCGGCAGCTGGCTGAACAATTCGACCGAACGGTCTTGCACCGCCAAATCCTCGGCATGCTGATAGGGCATGTAAAGGAACATCCGTTCGACCCAGTTCAAGTCCCGATCGAAACCGGCATCGATCGCCGCCCGGGCATGGGCCAGGGCCTTGGCGTCGGTGGCGTAGGCGCGGGCGTCATCGCGAAACAGGTTGCGCGGCACCTGGTCCAGCAGGATCACCAGGGCCAGGGCGCCCGGCCCGTCGGCCATCCAATGGTCGCATGCCCCCGCCGCCGCCCCGTGGTAGGCATCCGAAAAACGGGCGCGGATCGCCGCGTCGAACGGGTCCGATCGCTTGAACCAAACGTCGCGCATCCGAGACGCCGGCCCGTCGAACCAGAAATCCAGAACATCCGGCGGCTGAATGTCGGTGCCGGGCGTGTTGTCTTCCAAGGTCATGGCGACTTTATGAACCGTTCGCGAAAGAACCGCAAACAACGCTCATCACCGGATGCGCAAGGGCGCCGCAACCGCGCCGTCACCCCCTTGTGGTCCGGGGCCTGGCGCGATAGCGTATCGGACAAGATGTCTGGGTGGAGGCCCTTGAACATGCCCCTGCGATTTCCATCTGGTTTGGCCTTCCGAGGTCTTCGGGAAATGCCCCCGTTGATCTTGCTTTGGGCGGTTTTGGCAACCGCTGGCTGCGGCCCGACGGTCAAGGTCGAAGCCCCTGAAAAACCCATCGTCATCAATTTGAACGTCAAGATCGAACATGAGGTCCGGGTCCGCCTGGAAAAGGACGTGGACGATCTTCTGACCAAGAACAGCGACCTGTTTTAGGGGAGAGGCGATGCGGATGTTGGCGAAAATCCTCGTTCTGGGCGCCCTGTTGGCGTTGGCCGGCGCGCCGCCTTCCTGGGCGATGGACCTGGGAACAGCCAAGACCCAGGGCCTGGTGGGCGAGCGGCCCGACGGTTATCTGGGCGCCGTCGCCGCCGGGCGGGCGGATGTCCAAGCCCTGGTCGCCGACATCAACGCCAAGCGACGCAGCCATTATCAAACCCTGGCGGACAAGAACGGAACGCCGCTTTCCGCCGTCGAACAGGTGGTCGGCCAAAAACTCATCGCCCGCGCCGGCCCCGGCGAGTACGTGATGACGCCGGGCGGCCAATGGGTCCGCAAATGACCGGCGACAGTGATGACGACATAGCAGCCGCGCTGGCATGGCTTGACCAGTTCCAGGCGATCCGCCCGGCAGGCGTGTCCCTGGAAGATCCCGCCGGGGCGGCGCTGAGCGCCGCGCGGGCGGCCCGCGATCAGGCGGCGGACCTGCCGCTCGACAGCGACTTCGCAGGCTTCACCGCCTTGCTCCAATCCTACGCCCGCGACGCATGACCTCGACACAAATCCACGACATGACCATGGCCCAGGTGGCCCAGGCCATCGATGATGGTGCGGTCTCGTCCGTCGAGGCGACGCAAGCCTGCCTCGCCCGGCTCGAGGCCCATGGCGGGCGCCTGCAGGCGGTCGCCGGACTGGACGGTGATTTCGCCCTGGACCAGGCGCGCCGGGCCGACGCCCATCGGGCCCAGGCGAAAGATGACAACGCGGGAGACGGTTCGCCGCTTCTGGGCGTGCCGTTGGCCCATAAAGACATGTTCTACCGCGAAGGGCGGATCTGTGGCTGCGGCTCGGCGATCCGCAAGGACTTCCGCCCCGACCATACGGCGACGGCGCTGGCGCGTCTGGACGCCGCCGGCGCCGTCGACATGGGCCGGCTCAACATGGTCGAATTCGCCTTCGGCGTGACCGGCCACAACGATGTCGTCGGCACGCCGAAAAACCCCTGGAACATGGACCATATGACCGGCGGCTCGTCCTCGGGTTCGGGCGCCGCCGTCGCCGCCCGTCTGTGTTTCGGGGCGCTCGGCTCGGACACCGGCGGGTCGGTCCGCCTGCCAGCCGCCTGCTGCGGCCTGGTCGGAATGAAGACGACCTACGGCCGGGTCAGCCGTCATGGCGCCATGCCGCTGTCCCATTCGCTGGACACCGTCGGGCCCCTGACCCGAACGGTGCGCGATAATGCGATGATGCTTTCGGTGATGGCCGGACACGACCCCCGGGACCCGGTCTGCGCCGACCATCCGGTGGCCGATTACACCGCCGGTCTGAACGGCGACATCAAGGGCCTGCGCATCGGCATGCCCGAAACGTTTTTTTACGACGACTGCACGCCCGAGGTCGAAACCCTGGTCCGCGCCAGCCTCACGGTGCTGGAGAACCGCGGTTGCGAGATCGTGCCGATCCGCCTGCCGGACGGGCTTGAGGCCATGAACCGCCTATCGAACCTGGTGACCGCGACCGAGGGCGCGGCGATCCACGGCAAGTGGCTCGCCGAACGGGCCGAGGACTACGGCCCGCAGACCAAAGCGCGGCTGGCCATCGGATTGTTCACCCCGGCGAGCCTCTATCTCCGCGTGTTGGCGCAACGCAAACAGATGCTGCGGGATTTCATGGAAGCGGTGTTCACCCGGGTCGACGCCCTGCACACGCCGATGCTGCCCATGCCCGTGCCGACCCTGGCCGACAGCAACCGCGCGGCGGAACCGGGCTTCGCCGACTATGTCTTGACCATCGGGCGAAACTGCCGGCCGGGCAATTTCCTGGGCCTGCCGGGCCTCAGCGTGCCCTGCGGCTTCACCGCCGACGGTCTGCCCGCGTCGTTCCAATTGATGGGCCGGCCGTTCGACGAAGCGCTGCTTTATCGCCTGGGCCAGGCCTACGAAGATGCCACCGATTGGCATAACCGGGCGCCGGCGCTTGACTGATCGACCGGAATCGATTGGCTTCAATCGGCCAATCCCATGAGCGAGCGGGCGAAGCTTCGGGCTTCGAAGGGGCGCAGGTCGTCGATCCCCTCGCCGACCCCGACCGCATGCACCGGCAGGGCGAATTTTTCCGCCAGGGCGACGACCACGCCGCCCTTGGCCGAACCGTCCAGCTTGGTCAGCACCAAACCGGTGACGTCGACCATTTCCTTGAATGCCTCGACCTGACTATGGGCGTTCTGGCCGATGGTCGCGTCCATCACCAACAGGCAGGCATGGGGCGCCGTATCGTCCTGCTTCTTGATGACCCGGACGATCTTTTCCAGTTCGGCCATCAGGTCTTTCTTGTTCTGCAGCCGTCCGGCCGTGTCGATCAAGACGACGTCATGTCCGTCCTCGCGCCCTTGGCGCACCGCGTCGAAAGCCAGGCCCGCGGCGTCCGCCCCCTGATCGCGGGCGAGAACCGGCGTGCCGGTGCGCTGGCCCCAGACCTGCAACTGTTCGATGGCGGCGGCGCGGAAGGTATCGCCGGCGGCGAGCAGCACGGACCTGCCGTCGGCCTTGAACTGACTGGCCAGCTTGCCGATCGTCGTCGTCTTGCCCGACCCGTTGACCCCGCAGACCAGGATGACGAAGGGCCGCCGCGCGACATCGATTTCCAGCGGCGCCGCCACGGGGTCTAGCAGGCGGGCGATTTCGTCGGCCAGGGCGGCGCGCACCTCGTCGTCGGTGACTTCCTTGTCGAACCGGCCCTGGGCCAGCGCCGCCGTCAGCCTGGTCGCCGTGCTAACCCCCAGGTCGCCCTGAATGAGGATTTCCTCAAGGTCCTGCAGCGCCGCGTCGTCCAGCTTGCGTTTGGTGAAAACGCCGGTGATGGCGCCGCCGACCTTGTCCGCCGATTTCGACAGCCCGGATTTCAGGCGGGCGAGCCAACCGCCGCCGCGATCCCCGTCCGCGCCTGATCCGTCGCTCACCGGACCGGCGTCCCAACCAGCGCCGTACCCTCGACCCCGGTGACCCGCGCGGCGACGACTTGGTTGTCGACAACCGGCACATCCAGGCGCAGCGGCATGTATTGCGGCGTCAGGCCCCTATTGTCGTTTTCGACCAGGACAGGGGTCGTCCGGCCGACCTGGGCGGCGAGATGGGCGGCGCGCGCGAGCGCGCCGGCTTCACGCAGGCGGGCCGCGCGCTCTTTTCGCAAGGGGCCGGGCACGGCGGGCATTCTCGCCGCCGGCGTGCCGTCCCGTTCCGAATAGGGAAAGACATGCAGATGAACCAGTCCCATCTCGGTTACCGCGGCCAAGGTGTTTTCGAACATGGCGTCGGTTTCCGTCGGAAAACCGGCGATCAGGTCCGCGCCCAGCACCACGTCCGGCCGGGCCTTGCGCGCGCGCGCGGCCACGGCCAGAGCGGCCGAACGGCCGTGCCGGCGCTTCATCCGCTTCAGGACCATGTCGTCCATGGCCTGCAAGGACAGATGCAGATGCGGCATCAGGCGCGGGTCTTCCGCGAGGACGCGGAACAGATCGTCATCCATCGCCGCCGGGTCGAGGGACGAAAGGCGCAAGCGGTCCAATTCGGGCACGGCCTTCAACAGACGGCGGACCAACTGCCCCAGGGTCGGTTGTCCCGGCAGGTCACGGCCGTAGGAGCAAATATCGACGCCGGTCAGCACGACCTCGCGATAGCCGGCGGCGACCAGGCGGCGGACCTGATCGGCGATCGCCCCCATGGCCAGTGACCGGTTGTTGCCGCGAGCGAAGGGAATGATGCAGAAGGTGCAGCGGTGATCGCAGCCCTGTTGAATTTGCACGAAGGCTCGGGTTCGCCCGTCGAAACCGTCGACCAGATGACCGGCGGTTTCCCGGACGGTCATGATGTCGGCGACCCGAACGTCCGCCTGGGCACCGGCGGCGTCCGGCGCGAAGGCATCCGTTTCTAGTTTTTCTGCATTGCCGAGCACGCCGTCGACTTCGGGCATGGCGGCGAAGCTGTCCGGGTTCAGTTGGGCGGCGCAGCCAGTGACGATCAATTGGGCGTCGGGGCGCTCACGCCGGGCCCGTCGGATCGCCTGGCGGGCCCGGCGTTCGGCCTCACCGGTCACGGCACAGGTATTGACGATCACCGCGCCGGTCAGCCCGGCGCGCAGGGCATTGGCGCGGATGACTTCCGATTCAAACGCGTTCAACCGGCAACCCAGGGTGATGACCCGCGTTTCCGCCATGATCTCAAACCGCCCGCGCCACGTCCTTCGCCAGGGCCGCGCCCGCGGTCCCCTGCCTCAACATGGCAGGATCGATGGTCCCGGTGAAACTGGTCGCCACCGGACCGGTCAGGAGCACGTGGTTGTCGGGCAGCCATTCCACGGTCAGCGTCCCGCCATCGACGATCACATCGGCCTTGCGGCCGTCGATCAGGCCGCGGCGGACCGCCGCGACCAGAGTCGCGCAGGCGCCGGATCCGCAGGCCTGGGTCACCCCGGCGCCCCGTTCCCAGACGCGCATGCGCAGCGCGCCCGCGTCCGTGACATGGACGACCTCGACATTGGTGAACTGGGGGAACATCTTGTGCTGTTCGATGACCGGGCCGAAAACCTTGATCTGGACGGCTTCGGCATCATCCACGAAATAGACCGCATGGGGATTGCCCAGGCCGACGCAGACCGCGTCGTCCAGCGGCCCGGACCCGGCGGGTACATGCAGGGTATCGACCGGATCGGTCAGGGGAATTTCCCGCCAGTCCAGCTTGGCCGGCCCCATGTCGACGGAGACCAGGCCGTTCGCCTGGCGCTCGGCGTCCAACAGGCCAGCACCGGTTTCGACGATCAGATGATTCTTTGCCGTTTCATCCATGACCATGGCGGCGACACAGCGCGTGCCGTTGCCGCAGGCCATCGACTCACCGCCGTCGGCGTTGAGAAAGCGGGCGTGGAAATCGGCGATGGTGTTCTTCGGTGGTTGCAAAACGATGACCTGGTCACAACCGGTCCCCCGGCGCCGGTCGGCGACGGCGGCGGCCTGATCGGCACTGAGCTGAATCGGCGCTTGTCGACCGTCGAGCACGACAAAGTCGTTCCCCAGCCCGTGCATCTTGATGAATGGCATCTGTTCCATGACTGGGTAAATAGGCCTCCCAGGGGCGGAAGTCCATGGCTTTCGCGGTTCGGGTCGGGCCGCGGCCTATTCCGCGAAGGCGCGGACGAAGCCGTCCGCCAGAAAGGCCTGGTAGTCAGCGGCATAGGTGTGGCGGGTTCCGACCGGACAGGCGCGGCGCGCCAGGCAGCCACCGGACATGCAGGGCGCGCCGTCCGGCGCCGTCACATGCGCAAGACAGGCCGCCACCTCGAAATCTCCATCGGCGAAGGCCCCGACGGGACAGGCCGTCAGGCAGGGCTTGGCATCGCAACGGTCGCAGGGACACGGCGCCGGCCCGGGCGCCGGCAAATCGATTTCCCGATCGAACAGCAACGCCCCCCGATAGCCGTGCCACAGGCCGACCTCGGGGTGGATCAACGGGCCGATGGGCGACCGCTGGAGACCCTCCGCACGCATCGCCCATTGCTGGAACGGCCAATGAGGCGGCCCGTCGAAAGGAAAGATCGCCAGCGCATCCAGGTCACGGGCGGCGGCGTTCAGGACCCGTCGGGACCAATTGTCCAGCGGGTCCGCCTCGTCCCGCCGTTCAGCGGCGAATTTGGGCCAAAACCGGCCGCCCAGATCCCCGACCAGGACAACCGCGGCCACGCCGCCGGGCAGCAGGTTGTGCAAGCCGTCCGACGATACTGGGATAAACCCGCCGCGACAGGTCAGGCCGGTCCCGGCGATGCGCCCGGCGATATGGGCATAGCATGGCAGATCGCCCAACCCGGCGGCGTCGACCCTGCTGTCACTCAACGGGACCCTCCTAGATCCAATCTCGACCGCCCAGAGTCACGCGGGCGGACGGTGCGGGGATCATAGGCTCATGGAAACGCCGCGGTCACCCGTCTTCGTCATCGGCGCGGGCAATGGCCTTCACGGCTTCGCTGATTTCCCGGCGCAGCGTGGCGTCTGGCACCCGGGCCAACATCCGAACGAAGGCCTCGGCTTCGTTGGCGCGCTGCCGGTCCGGCAGCTTGGCCGTATCGTCCAGCGGCGACCAATCCAGATCATCGAAGAAGGTTACGATCTCACGCTTGAACAAGTCGGCGAGAACGACCAACTCGGCGCTTTTCAGTTCGGTCGCGCCGTTTTCGCGGTTGATATAGGTTTGTAGAGAGACGCCGATCGCCTGTGCGGCGCGGCGGCGGGGCACGCCGGCGCCTTCCCGTGCCGCACGCAGGCGGGCGCCGATATGGCGGGCCAGCGCCCGCGTGCCCCGCCCCACCCTGGCGATCGAAGACGGCGGCGATTTCGACGGGCCACAGTTCCCGCCGTCGCCGCGAGTGTTCTTGGTGCCGATCCTCGACCTTACCATCTTCGCCCTCAATCACCCAAGGTGGAAATCTCTTTTAGGTTGTGAAATTATTTTTCAACAACCTTTATATCACATTGCCTTTGCCGGACAAACGGTCTTGGCATCGCCATCGGAACGGGCGGTGGCGCGGGAAAGCTTGACTTGCCGGGACGTCCTTCATAGATTGCCGGCCACATTCCACTGGGTGTACGGAGTTTTCCGTCCCGAGGGACGACGCCAGTCCGCGAGTTTCGCGCGCTGGCGCGTTTGACGTTGGCAAAACGGGTTTGGCGACGCAGAGCAGATGTTCGAGAGTTTAAGCGACAGACTGTCAGGCATTTTCGACGGCCTGACCCGGCGCGGCGCCTTGAAAGAGGCGGACGTGGATGCGGCGCTGCGCGAAATCCGCGTCGCCCTTCTGGAAGCCGACGTCGCCCTGCCGGTGGTCAAGGACTTCATCGACGGCGTCAAGCAGAAAGCCATGGGTCAGGAAGTCCTGCGTTCGGTCACGCCGGGGCAAATGGTCGTCAAGATCGTCCATGACGCCCTGGTCGAGATGTTGTCGTCGGACGACCCGGCGGACGATGCGGGCCTGGCAATCCACGGCAATCCGCCGGTCGCCATCCTGATGGTCGGCCTGCAGGGTTCGGGCAAGACGACGACCAGCGCCAAGCTGGCCAAGCGCCTGGCCGAACGCGAGAAAAAGAAGGTCCTGTTGGCCTCGCTGGACGTATACCGTCCGGCGGCGCAACAACAGTTGCAGGTTCTGGGCGAACAGACCGGGCAGACCGTGATGACCCCGATCCTGGGCGAACAGCCGCAGGCCATCGCCGGCCGGGCCATGGAGACGGGCCGCCGCGAAGGTTACGACGTGGTGATCCTCGACACCGCCGGCCGCCTGGCGCTGGACCAGGAAATGATGACCGAAGTCGTCAACGTCCGCATGGCCACGGCGCCGGCGGAGGTTCTGTTGGTCGCCGATGCGATGACCGGTCAGGACGCGGTGACCATCGCCAGCGAGTTCAATGATCGGGTCGGCCTGACGGGGATCGTTCTGACCCGGGTCGACGGCGATGCCCGGGGCGGGGCGGCGCTGTCCATGCGCGGCGTTACCGGCAAGCCGATCAAACTGATGGGTATCGGCGAAGGGATGGACGCCCTGGATACCTTCGACGCATCGCGTGTCGCGGGATCGATCCTCGGCATGGGCGACGTGGTCGGCCTGGTCGAGAAAGCCTCGCAGGTGGTCGAACAGGAAGAAGCCGAAAAGATCGCCAAGAAGATGCTGAAGGGCCAGTTCACCCTTGAGGACATGGCCGGTCAGTTCAAGCAGTTGCGCAAGATGGGATCGCTGGACGGTATCCTCGGCATGTTGCCGGGCGCCCAGAAAGCCAAGGCGGCCTTCGATCAGCACAACGTCGACGACAAGATGATCGCCCGCCAGGAAGCGATCATCCTCTCGATGACGCCGCATGAACGGCGCAATCCCAAGGCGATCAACGGATCGCGACGCAAACGCATCGCCGCCGGCTCGGGCACCAGCGTGCCCGAGGTCAACCGGCTTTTGAAACAGCACCGCCAGATGGCCGACATGATGAAGAAGGCCGGCAAGAAGGGCGGCCTCAAGAGCCTGATGGGCGGCATGCCGCCCGGCATGATGCCCCCCGGGATGCCGAGATGAGCCCTGCCCCGCCAAGCGCCGGCGCACCCTTAGGCAAACTAAATCGACTTGAAGAAATCCTCATTAACCCGAAACACGAAACTGCCTTTAAGACATAGAACCGAAAGACCTGAAGGAACGAACGAAACATGTCAGTGAAAATCAGACTTTCCCGGGGCGGCGCCAAGAAACGTCCCTACTACCGCATCGTCGTCGCCGACAGCCGGCGGGCGCGGGACGGCCGCTTCATCGAGCGGGTCGGCTCCTACAACCCGATGCTGCCGAAGGACGACCCCGACCGGGTCAAGCTGAACGAAGAGCGGATCAAGCATTGGCTCGGCGTCGGCGCCCAACCGACGGACCGGGTGCACCGTTTTCTGGGCGACGCCGGCCTGACCGGCGCGCGCCCGGTGCCGCAGAACCAGACCAAGCGGGCCGAACCCAAGCCCAAGACGGTCGAGCGCATGCAGGAGCGGGAAGAGAAGTTGAAGGCGCAAGAGGAAGCCAAGGCGGCGGCCGAGGCGGAAGCCGCGGAAGCGCCCGCAGAAGACGCGCCCGCCGAGGAGGCCCCGGCGGAGGAAACGCCGGCGGAAGAGGCCGCCACTGAGGAAGAGACAAAGGAGTAAACATTATCCAGCGACACCGGAGCTGACGAGACCGGCACCACCATGACCAAGACCGAAGACGACCTGGTTTGCTTGGGCGTCGTCACCGGGGCCCGGGGGCTCAAGGGCGATCTTCGGATCAAGAGCTTCACCGGCACCCCGGAAGACATCGCCGCCTACGGCCCGCTTTCCGACGGGGCCGGCGAACGGGTCTTCGACCTTCGGATCACCGGTCAGGCCAAGGGCGTGTTGATCGGCCGGATCGACGGGATCGCCGACCGCACGGCGGCGGAAGACCTGAAAGGCCAGCGCCTTTACCTGGCCCGGGAAAAACTGCCGCCGCCCGATGAGGACGAGTACTACCACTCGGATTTGATCGGGCTTCGCGCCGAGGGCGCGGCGGGCGATCTGGGCACGATCAAGCGGGTCTACGACTTCGGTGCCGGCGATGTCTTGGAGATCGTGGGCGGACCCTATGGATCGTTCATGATCCCCTTCACCCGGGCGACGGTCCCGGTGGTCGATGTTCCCGGCGGGCGGGTCGTGGTCGATCTGCCGGACGGGTTGCTCGACGACCCGGAAGACGAAACGCCAGAAGACGACACGAAAGCAACGTAACGCGTGGCATGAGATGAACGACGTTTGGACAGCCAAGGTCTTGACCATCTTCCCGGAAATGTTTCCGGGGCCGCTGGGCTGTTCGCTCGCCGGTCAGGCCCTGGCCAAAGGTCTGTGGACCCTGGAAACGCTGGACATTCGCGACTTCGCCGACGACAAACACCGCACCGTCGATGACGCGCCGTTCGGCGGCGGCCCCGGCATGGTGATGCGGCCCGACGTCGTCGGCGCCGCCATCGGCAAGGCCCGCGAAGGGACGACGGACCTGCCGCTGATCTATCTGACGCCGCGCGGCCGGCCGCTGACCCGGGCGCGGATCGGCGAATTAGCGGCAGGCGCGGGCGCGATCCTGCTCTGCGGCCGGTTCGAAGGCATCGACCAGCGGGTCTTGGAAGCCCAGGCCGCGGAGGAAATCTCGCTGGGCGACTTCATTTTGTCGGGCGGCGAGCCGGCGGCATTGGTGTTGCTGGATGCCTGTCTAAGGTTACAGCCCGGGGTGATCGGCAAGGCGGCGTCGCTTGAGGAAGAAAGTTTCGAAAAGGGGTTGCTGGAATATCCCCATTATACCCGGCCGCAGGATTGGCAGGGACGCAAGGTGCCGGATGTATTGGTAACCGGACACCACGAAAAGATCGGCGCCTGGCGGCAACGCCAGGCAGAAGACATCACCCGCGGACGGCGGCCCGACCTATGGGCCGCGCGCGAGCGGGGAACGGTTTAGAAAGAAGGACCAAGACCATGAACGTGATTGAAGAACTGGATCGGGAACAGATCGCCCGCCTGACGGAAAGCAAGGACATTCCGCGTTTTGCCCCGGGCGACACGCTGCGCGTCAACGTCCGCGTCGTCGAGGGCGAACGCGAACGCCTGCAGGCGTTCGAAGGCATCTGCATCGCGCGCAAGAACGCCGGCCTCAATTCGGCCTTCACCGTGCGCAAGCTGTCCTACGGCGAGGGCGTCGAGCGGGTGTTCCCGCTGTATTCGCCGAACGTCGATTCCATCGAGGTGGTACGCCGCGGCGATGTCCGCCGGGCCAAGCTGTATTACCTGCGGGGCCGGACCGGCAAGGCCGCCCGGATCGCGGAAAAGACCGACGGCCTGTCGGGCAAGATTTCCGCCGACGAAAAGCAGGCGGCGCGCGATGCCAAGGCGGCACGCGACGAGGCGTCCAAGAAGGGCGGCAAGAAGGCCAAGGCCGAAGCCCCGGCGGAAGCCTCGGCCGAGGCCGCGCCCGAAACGGAAACCACGAAAGAATAGAACAGGGCCGGCCGCGGGGCCGGTCCCGGGAGGAAACGACATGTCACAGCCGAAGACGCTGTTCGAAAAGATCTGGGCGAGCCATCTGGTGGACGTCCAGGACGACGGCACCTGCCTGATCTACATCGACCGCCATCTGGTCCACGAGGTGACCAGCCCGCAGGCCTTTGAAGGCCTGCGTCTGGCCGGGCGCAAGGTCCGGCGCCCGGACGCGACGCTGGCCGTCGCCGACCACAACGTACCGACAACCGACCGGACCCAGGGCATTGACGACGAGGAATCCCGCATCCAGGTCGAGGAACTGTCGAAGAACTGCGCCGATTTCGGCGTGCCGCTGTTCGACATGAACGACATCCGCCAGGGCATCGTCCATGTGATCGGCCCGGAACAGGGTTTTACCCTGCCGGGCACGACGATCGTTTGCGGCGACAGCCACACGGCGACCCATGGGGCCTTCGGGGCGCTGGCCTTCGGCATCGGCACCAGCGAGGTCGAGCATGTGCTGGCCACCCAGACGCTGATGCAACGCCCCTCGCGCAACATGCGCATCACCGTCGATGGGGCGCTGCCGCTGGGCGTCACCGCCAAG
>JANQIJ010000137.1 GCA_028282185.1 Rhodospirillales bacterium | reverse complement strand
ACCGTTTGGCCATCGTCGAACCTCCAGAAAAACAAAGCTGGAGATCCTTGAATCACACATCAAAGGATATGTGAATCCTGAATGTCGATTGAACCTAGGCCTGCAACCGTTTAAGTCCCAAACCGATTTTTCAACCCATCAGACCGAAGCGACCGATCACCCCGGCAACAAGAATTGCAAAAGCGATATCGGGAAGAAACGGGCAATGGTGATGACGATGTTGATTTTTGTTTCCGGAAAGGTGGAAGCGACGATGCCTAGAAAGAGCCTCAATTCGATGACGAAGCGGGCTGCAAGCACTGGGCGAAGGTTCTATCCAAGGAATTCGACCACTTTCCTTACGCCTGGACCGCCATGGCCAGGTCTGGCGTCGGGTCGCCCAAAAGGCACAATACCCGTGAAGAGGATTTGGAGGCACTTGGTGACTACGAAATCGCCCTGGACCGGGCTCGCAAATCCGATCAGTGGGTCCGTGACGTCCTGTTCTACGTCTGCCGGCATCTTTGCCGCATGGAAGACGAAACCTACATGCGGGAAATCAAAAACCCTCGACCGCGCGGCGTCAGGCGGGCATTCTTATGGACGTTCATTCGATCCTCCTCGAAAAGCTTCCGTTTTTGCAAACATCAGCTTCTCAAGCGGGGGTCGAGTGAACAATCTCCTGGGACATCACATCTAGTTTGCCGGCGTCGAATGGGCCGGTATGTCGATATGCACGGTCAGGCCGCCGCCCGCGGTGTCGCGCAGGCTCGCCGAGCCCTGGTGGCGTCGGGCCACCTCGCGGACGATCGCCAAACCGAGACCGCAACCGTCGCCGTCCCGTTCGTCGCCCCGGACGAAACGCTCGAAGGCCGGTTCCTTCAATTCGTCCGGGACCCCCGGGCCGTCGTCCTCGACATCGACGAAGACGCTTGACCCGTCTCCGTTCCTGCCGGTCCTGATCGTGATGCTGGTCGCGCCGTCGCCGTAACGGATGGCGTTGTCGATCAGGTTGGAGACCATCTCCCGGATCAGTGTTTCGTTGCCGTCGATGATCAACGGTTCGTCGGAACCGTCGAGGCCCAGGTCGATGTCGTTCTCCAGGGCGCGGCGCACCCATTCCTCGGTTATGTCCGCCGATACCCTGTTCAGATCCAGAGGGGCCAGTCTCAGTTCGCCGCCGGATTCCGGACGGGTCTGGGCGAGGCTCAGCAACTGATTGGCGAGGCGCGTGGTCTTTTGCGTCCCGTCGTGAAGACTTTTCAAAAGTATCCGTTCTTCGTCCGTCGTGGCCGCCCGAAGGGCCAGTTCCGTCTTCGCTTGCAGGGCGCTCAAAGGCGTGCGCAACTGGTGTGACGCATCGGCGATGAACCGTTGCGAGCTCTCGATGCTGATCGCGAGCCGTTCCAGCAACTGGTTCAAGGCCCGGACGACATGATGAACCTCGTTCGGCAGGGCCTGCTCGATGGGCCTGAGGTCGTCGTAGGACCGCCGCTTGATCGCGGTCTGCAGATGTTCCAGCGGCGCCAGCCCTTGACTGATTCCGATCCAGGAAAGGACCACCGCAAGCCCGATGACCGCGAAAATACGCAAGGCGGCCCGCGTCGCCGTTTCGACCACCAGGGGGTTTCGGCTGTCCAGGGTTTTCGCCACCTGGATGGACATCCAGCCGTTGATGTCCCGGTCTTCGATCAAGAAGGTCAATGTGACGACGCGGACTTCCACATCGTTATAGACCGCGTTGTAGAACCTCGGCACGCCGCCTTTCACGTCCGTGTTCTCCGGCGGTTTCGGCAGGCCGGAATATCCGGTGATGAACGAACTCCCCGGACCGGTGATGAGATAATAAACCCGTTCGTTCGTCGCGTCCGAAATCAGCCCGAGAATTTCATCGGGCATGAGATCCCCGCCCGACGCGATGGTGTGTTCCGAGATGCTGATCGCGGTGGTGACGAGAATCTTGTCATGGATCTGTTCCGCGGTTTTTCTTGCGCTCAAATAGGCTTCAAGAATGAGCGCCGTGGCCATCATCCCCAACGGCACCAGCAACCAGGACAACAGCCGCCTCTTTAGCGAGGGAACGCCGCCGTTCATTCGCATTCCAACATGTAGCCGAGGCCTCGAATGGTCCGGATCTGGACATCGGGATGATCCAGCTTCTTCCGCAAGCGATGGACATAGAGCTCGATGGCGGTCAGACTCGCATCATCGTTGAAGGAAAAGATATGCTCGCCGATCTGTTCCTTGCGCACCACGCTGGCGTGGTTGCGGACCAATACCTCCAGGACACCCCGTTCGCGCGGCGTCAGGTTGATGTCTTCGCCATCCAGGTGGACGACCCGGTTGCCGGTATCGAAACTCAGCGGACCATAGGTCACCATGGCGCATTTGATGCCGTCGCTTCGGCGTAACAGGGCGCGGACGCGGGCCTCCAACTCCGCCATTTCGAAGGGCTTGGTCAGGTAATCGTCGGCGCCCAGATCCAGGCCTTTGATCCGATCGTCCAGGCCCGTGCGCGCGGTCAGGATCAGCACGGGCATGGCGGACCCCCGTTGACGCAAGGTGCGCAGCACCTCTATCCCGTCGGCGCCGGGCAGCGCCAGATCCAAAATCGCCAGATCGAAGTCTTGTGATGCCAGCACGTCGACAGCCAGGTCCCCGTCATCGATGACATCAACGGCGTGGTCCATGGCTTCGATCGCCTTGCGGATACTTTCCGCAAGACTGGCATGATCCTCGATTAAGACGATCCTCAAGGTCCGCGCTGCCTCCCATTTTTTTCTTTCCAGCTTACACCATCTGCAACCTTAGGGTAAGTGCCCGGCGGTCCGGCATCCGCCATTCGAAAGCGGAATGAAAGGCAGGTCCGGTATTTATTCTTGGGATGACACCGTGGTCGTCGGTGACGCGAAGGCGGCGCGGCAGGCGCCACGGCGGTCCGCGACGCCCGGGGCAATCCGTCGATGCGGGAGTAAGCAAAATCATGACCGATGGGATCGACATCACATATACGACGGTCGACGAGTCGCCCGAACTGGCGAGCGCGTCGTTGCTGCCGATCATCCAAGCCTTCACCCGGCCCGCCGGGATCAAGGTCGGCACACGGAACATCTCATTGGCCGGGCGTATCCTGGCGGGGTTCGCCGAAACGCTCTCGGCGGATCATCGGGTCGCGGACGACCTGGCCGGTCTGGGCGCCATGGTGACCGAGCCGGATGCGAACATCGTCAAACTGCCCAACATCAGCGCGTCGGTGCCGCAATTGAAAGCGGCGGTCGCGGAACTTCAAGGGCGAGGCTTTCCGGTCCCCGATTATCCGGAAGAACCCGCTGACAACGCGCAGGAACTGATCCTGGAAAAGTACAGAAAGGTCTTGGGCAGCGCCGTGAACCCGGTTTTGAGGGAAGGAAATTCCGATCGCCGCGCGCCCAAGGCGGTGAAGGCCTATGCGCGGAAACATCCGCACCGGATGGGCGCATGGTCACCGACATCCAAGACCCACGTCGCGACCATGACGGGCGGCGATTTCTTTTCAAACGAAAAATCGAAAACCATTTCCGAGGCCCAGGCCGGCGACGCGCGGATCGAATTCGAGGATGTCTTGGGCAACGTGACGGTGATGAAGGAGGCCACGGCCCTGCACGCGGGGCAGGTGCTGGACGCCACGTTCATGAGCGCCAAGGCCCTCAGCGCCTTTCTCGAGGATCAGATCGAAGACGCCAAGGCATTGGACGTGCTGTTTTCCCTGCACCTGAAGGCAACCATGATGAAGGTGTCCGATCCGGTCATGTTCGGGCATGCGGTTTCGGCCTTCTTCAAGGGTCTGTTCCATAAACATGCCGCCGTGCTGGGTGAACTGGGGGTCAACCCCAACAACGGGATTGGCGATCTGATCGGTAAAATTCAGTCGCTACCCGATGACCGGCGCAGGATCATCGAGGCGGATTTCAACGCCTGCCTGGAGGCCGGCCCGGATCTTTACATGGTGGATTCGGCGCGTGGGATCACCAACCTACATGTTCCGTCGGACGTGATCGTCGATGCCTCCATGCCGGCGCTGATCCGCGCCGGGGGCAAGGCCTGGGGGCCCGACGGCGAGCCCCGGGACGTGAAATGCGTGATCCCCGATTACTGCTACGTCCCCATTTATCAGGAGGCCATTCGGTTCTGTAAGGAACATGGCGCCTTCGACCCGGCCGAGATGGGCTCGGTGGCCAACGTCGGGCTGATGGCGGACAAGGCAGAGGAATATGGCTCCCACCTGCAAACCTTCGTGGTTCCCGGCGACGGCAAGATGCGGGTCGTGGACGCCGGTGGCGAGGTCATTCATGAACACGTTGTCGAACAAGGCGACATCTGGCGCATGTGCATGGCCGAGGACGAGCCGATCCGCGACTGGGTGAAGCTGGCCGTGGAACGGGCCCGCGCGACGGGCGATCCGACGATTTTCTGGCTCAACAAGAAGCGCGCCCATCACCGGGAACAGATCAGGCTGGTCGAGAAATACCTCCGGGATCACGATATCGAGGGTCTCGATATCCGCATCATGAACCTGCGCGAGGCGACGCGGTTCTCATTGGCGCGGATCAAGAAAGGGCTGAACACCGTTTCGGTCACCGGCAACGTGCTGCGCGACTACCTGACCGACCTGTTTCCCATATTGGAGGTCGGGACCAGCGCCAAGATGCTGTCCATCGTGCCCTTGCTGGCGGGCGGCGGTCTGTTCGAGACCGGCGCCGGCGGGTCCGCGCCGGTGCTGTATCGCCAGCTCATGGAGGAAGGCCATTTCTGCTGGGACTCGCTGGGCGAGTTCTGTGCGCTCGGCGCCGCCTTGGAGCACCTGGCCAAGGTATCGGGCAACGACAAGGCCCGGGTGTTGGGCCGAGCCCTGGACACGGCGACGGAAAAGCTGTTGGACAACGACAAGTCCCCCGGCCCCGGCGCGACGGACCTGGACACCCGGGTCAGCCATTTCTACCTCGCCATGTACTGGGCCCGGGCCATGGCCGATCAGGATCGCGACATGGCATTGAGGGCGCATTTCAAGGATATGGCCGAGGCGCTCGAGAGCAGCGAGCAGACGATCCTGGACGAGCTTGACGCGGCGCACGGAAAACCCGGCGACCTGGGTGGATACTACCTTCCCGATGGCGATAAAGTATCCGCGGTCATGCGCCCGAGCGCCACGTTGAACGCGATCGTCGACGGCTAGACCGGCCGTTGCCGGCGGGAGCTTTGCCCCGGAAACGACGAAAATTTTCGTCCTCCGCCTGATAGGTATCTGAAAGATTGGTCCGGTAGGCTGCCATAATCGAGCGCGCTGCCTTGACCACAATAGCAAGAATAATAGAGAGCCTCGAAACGCTTGTTGACATTGGGAGAGACAAAATGTCCTTGTTCAAAGTATCCATCCGCCGCATGACGTTAGGCCTTGCCGCCGCGGCCATGACCCTTGCCCATGCCCAGACGGCGGCGGCGGTGAACCTTGAAGGAAAAACCGTCACCTGGACCATTCCGTTCTCGGAAAAGGGCGGTTCGGCCAAATGGGCCAACTTCTTCGCGCCGCTGCTCAGCGAAGCCCTTCCCGGCAAACCCACGGTCGTCGTGAAGTTCATGCCGGGCGCCGGTTCGACCAAGGGCGCCAACTGGTTCCAGCGCCAGAGAAAGGGCGACGGAACGGTCATGTTCGGATCCTCCGGCTCGACCCAGTTCCCCTACCTGCTGGGCGATCCCCGCGTGCGCTACGAATACAAGGACTGGAACCCGGTCATGGCCACCGGGACGGGCGGCGTCGCCTATCTGCCGCCGGACCTGGCCAAGAAATTCGACGGTTCCGCCAACAACTTGAAGGACGTGAACTTCATCTACGGCTCGCAGGGCGCCACGCGTCTCGACCTGGTGCCGCTGCTGGCCTGGAAGATGCTGGGCCTGAACGTCAAGCCGGTGTTCGGCATCAAGGGCCGGGGCGACGGCCGCCTGATGTTCGAGCGGGGGGAAGCCAACATCGACTACCAGACCACGTCCGGTTATCTGAAAGGCGTGGCCTCCCTGGTCAAGGCCGGCAAGGCCGTGCCGATGATGACCTGGGGCTCCCTCATCGACGGCAAGATCGTCCGCGATCCGACCTTCCCGGAGGTTCCCACCTTCAAGGAAGTCTGCGAGAAGACCGATGGCTGCGAAACCAGCGGCAAAGCCTGGGATGCCTGGAAGGCCTTCTTCACGGCCGGTTTCCCGGTGCAGAAGATCGCGTTCCTGCCGCAAGGCACGCCGCAGGAGGTGATCGACACCTTCACCAAGGCATTCGACAAGGTGAAAGCCCGCCCCGACTTCGCGCAACTCTCCTCGAAACGGCTCGGCAAGTACCCCATGTTCGTCGGCAAGGACGCCAAGGCGGCGCTCGATCAGGCGACCTCCGTGCCTGAGACGGCCAAGGCCTTCGTCGTCCAGTGGCTGAACGACGAGTACGGCGTCAAGTTGAAGAAGTAATCGGCCGGCGGTGCCCCGCCATTTTGGCGGGGCATCCTTTTTCGGGGGGCGGACCATGGATTTGGTGGCGACAGTTTTACCGGCGTTGAACGACGCTTTCGCGCTCATTCTTCAGCCCGGCGTTCTGATGTATCTGGCGCTCGGCGTCGTCATGGGCCTTGCCATCGGCGTGTTCCCCGGGCTGGGCGGCATCGCCGGCCTGTCCCTGGTGCTGCCGTTCATGTTCGGCATGGACACGGTCAGCGGGCTCGCCCTGATGGTCGGCATGGTCGCCGTGGTGCCCACGTCGGACACCTTCGCGTCGGTGCTGATGGGCATTCCCGGCTCGTCCGCGTCCCAGGCGACGGTGTTGGACGGCTTCCCCCTGGCGAAACGCGGCGAAGCGGCGCGGGCGCTCGCGGCGGCGTTCACCTCTTCCCTGTTCGGCGGCCTCGTCGGCGCGTTGTTCCTGACGTTTTTCATTCTCATCGCGCGTCCCATCGTCCTCGCCTTCGGTCTGCCCGAGATGCTGATGATCACGATCCTGGGTCTTTCCATGGTCGCGATCCTGGCCGGGCGCATTCCGCTCAAGGGGCTTGCCGCCGCCGGATTGGGTCTGGTGGTCGGGACCATCGGCGAAGCGGACGCCGGCGGGTCGCTGCGCATGGCGAGCTACGACCTTCCCTACCTGGCCGACGGGTTCAAGTTGGTGATCGTCGGCCTGGGGATTTTCGCCGTGCCGGAAATCATCGCCCTCCTGCGCCAGGACCGGTCGATTTCCAAGACCGCCGAGCTGGGCGCCGGCTGGGCCGCCGGCGTGCGGGATTGGTGGCGCAACAAGTGGCTTTCCGTCCGCTGTTCGCTGATCGGTGTCATGGTCGGCGTCATTCCGGGTCTGGGCGGATCGGTCGTCGACTGGATCGCCTACGGCCACAGTGTTCAGACCACGAAAGACAAGTCCAATTTCGGCAAGGGCGAGGTGCGCGGCATCGTCGGGCCGGAGAGCTCGAACAACGCCAAGGAAGGCGGCGGCCTGGTGCCGACACTGATTTTCGGCATTCCCGGCTCCGGTTCCATGGCCGTCTTCATGGGGGCGGTGGCGCTCCTGGGCGCGGGCGATCTGGAAGTGGGCCCGCAAATGCTGTCGGCCGACTATCTTGACGTCACCTATTCCATCGTCTGGCTGTTGGCCCTTGCCAACGTGGTCGGAACGATCCTGTGCATCGGACTTTCGGGTCATATCGCCAAATTGACGACCATTCGGTTCACCCTGTTGGCGCCTTTCCTGTTCATGCTGATTTCGTTCGCCGCGTTTCAATCGGGCCAGAACTTGGCGGACCTGGCGGCCCTGTTCGGGTTCGGGCTGATCGGCATCTTCCTGCGCCGGTTCGAATGGTCCCGTCCCGCGTTCCTGATCGGTTTCGTCCTGTCGAACCCGGCGGAGACCTTCGCAAACCAGGCCTATCAAGTGGCCGGCAGCAAGTTCCAACAGGGATTCGATGTGGGCATGGCCTACTTGTTCGGGCCGATCACCCTGGTGCTGATCGTCGTCACGGTGGTCTCCGTCGTTCTCGGCATCCGCCAGGCGAGACTGATCATGTCCGAAGGCGACGTGCAGACCGGCACCAAACGCGCGCCGATGGTGTTCCTGTTCGTGATCAGCGCCTACTTCATCATCAGCTTCTTCGACGCTTCCCTGATCGACGACCGCCTGATCACCGACAAGATCTTCCCCATGCTGATTTCCGGGATCGCCATCCTGTGCTGCGGCGTCTTGTTGATCTCCATGATGAGAAACCCGGAAACCCATGTCATCTTCGCCGACCGGGAATCTTCCGGCGACGACGCCGATGCGGCCCATGGGCTGTGGCCGACCTTGGCCTGGTTCGGGTTTCTGCTGGTGCTCTGTTCCCTGGTCGGCTTCATTCTGGCGCTTTCGGTGTTCCTGCTGATCTTCATGCGTCTCCGGGCCGGTCTGAGTTGGGCCCATGCTGCGGTCTACACCGCCGGGGGCATCGCCTTTATGTGCGCCATGGCCTGGGTCTTGAACCGCGATTTCCCGCCGGGTCTGCTGCAGTCCATGGTCGATCTGCCCTGGCCGTTCAGATAGGGGGCGCCATGCCGCAAACGGCCATTCCCTGTGTCTTGATGCGCGGCGGGACGTCGAAGGGCCCCTACCTGCTGACCGACGACCTGCCGCGGGACATCGAGACCCGGGACCGGGTCCTGCTGTCGATCATGGGATCGCCGGACATGCGCCAGATCGACGGCATCGGCGGTGCCGATACCCTGACCAGCAAGGTCGCCATGATCGCCCGCTCGGACCGCGCGGGCATCGATGTCGATTACCTGTTTGCCCAGGTGTCCATCGAAAACGCGGCCGTCGATACAACGCCGTCATGCGGCAACATCCTTTCTGCCATCGGGCCCTACGCGCTTGAGAAAGGGTTGGTGCCGATCCAAGGCGATCGGTCGACGGTCACGATCTACAACGTGAATACGAATTCGGTGATCAAGGCCATCGTCGAAACCCCCGACGGCGCCGTGAACTACGACGGCGACGCGGCCATAGACGGGGTTCCCGGCACGGCGGCACCCGTCCTTTTGAAGTTCGAAAAGGTCGCCGGGTCCGTTACCGGCAAGCTCTTGCCGACGGGCAATCCGATGGACCTGATCGATGGGATCGAGATCACCTGCAT
>JANQIJ010000115.1 GCA_028282185.1 Rhodospirillales bacterium | reverse complement strand
GACTTCGATTCCCGGCTGCTGGCAGAGCACCTCATAGGCCAGGTTAGAGACCTTAAAGCTCAGACACTGGTACTCGGCCGGGTCCTGGTTGGGCATGATGGCGAAGATCTTGCCGCCCACTTTCCAGACCGACGCCCCGCCCCATTGCACCACATGGGTCGCGGACTTCAACGATCCGCAAAATTCGTCGAATTCTTCGCGGGTCATGGGATTTCGGGGCGTGTGGTGGTGCCGGAAATCAGGTGGCTCCGACCATGTCGAGCCGCCGTTCGATCCGGTCCAGGCGCTGGCGAAGGCCGTCCATGCCGTTGGCCAGTCGGGCCACGTCCTCCTGGGTGTGGACGAGGTCTTTTTTCATGGCGATGACATGGCCTTCAAGCGACGACAGCCGTGACACAGCCTCGGTCTGTGCTTCGCGCACGGCGGTCACGTCGCCGCGCATCTGGCGCAGCATCTCCAGGACCGGGTTGGAATTTTCGTCACTCATATTCGGGAGAGTAGCACAACATGGGCAGATTTCACCATGAGACCGGCCCGGCTAGGGTCATCGCGTCACCGCGTCAGCGGCTTGTACTTGATCCGGTGCGGCTCCAGCGCGTCGTCGCCGAGCCGCCGCTTCTTGTCTTCTTCATAGGCGTCGTAATTGCCTTCGAACCATTCCACGTGGCTCTCGCCCTCAAACGCCAGGATATGGGTCGCCAGCCGGTCCAGGAACCAGCGGTCGTGGGACGTGATCAGGACGCATCCCGCGAAATCCCCGATGCTTTCCTCGAGCGCGCGGAGCGTGTCCACGTCCAGGTCGTTGGTCGGTTCGTCAAGCAACAGGACATTCGCCCCGGAGCGCAGCATCTTCGCCAGATGCACGCGGTTGCGCTCGCCACCGGACAGCTGGCCGACTTTCTTTTGCTGATCGCCGCCCTTGAAATTGAACTGCGCCACATAGGCGCGGCTGGCCATGCTCCGCTTGCCCAGTTCGATTTCGTCGTCGCCGTTGGAAATTTCCTCCCAGACGGTCTTGTCGGCGGCGAGCGCGTCCCGGCTTTGGTCGATGTAGCCGAGGACCACCGTATCGCCCAGGCGGATCGAGCCGCCGTCGGGCTGCTCCTGGTCGGTGATCATGCGGAACAGGGTCGTCTTGCCCGCCCCGTTGGCGCCGATGATGCCGACGATGGCGCCGGGTGGGATTTTGAATGACAGGTCCTCGACCAACAGCCGGTCGTCGAATCCTTTCCGCAGGTCTTCGGCCTCGATCACCAGATCGCCCAGGCGCGGCGCCGGCGGGATGATGATGGATGCCGTGCCCATTTGGGCGTCCTGGGACTGGGCGAGCAAGTCCTCGTAGCGCTGGATGCGGGCCTTGGATTTGTCCTGTCGGGCGCGGGGGGACTGACGGATCCAGTCCAGTTCCTGCTTGAGGGTGCGTTGGCGCGCGGATTCCTCGCGTTCTTCCTGGGCCAGGCGTTTCTGTTTCTGTTCCAGCCAGCTTGAATAATTGCCTTCGTAGGGAATGCCCTGGCCGCGATCCAGTTCCAGAATCCAGCCGGTGACGTTGTCCAGGAAGTACCGGTCGTGGGTGACGATCATGACCGTGCCGTCGTAGTCCGCCAGGAACCGTTCCAGCCAGGCGACGCTTTCCGCGTCCAGGTGGTTGGTGGGTTCGTCCAGCAACAGGACTTCCGGCTTCTGCAATAGGAGCCGGCAGAGCGCAACGCGTCTGCGTTCGCCGCCCGAGAGCTTGGTCACGTCCGCGTCGCCCGGCGGGCAGCGCAGCGCATCCATGGCGATTTCGATGGTGCGGTCCAATTCCCAGCCGTTCTGGGCGTCGATCTTTTCCTGCAGCTCGCCCTGTTCGGCCAGAAGGGTGTTCATCTCGTCGTCGTCCATGGGCTCGGCGAATTTTGCCGACAATTCGTTGAACCGGTCGACCAGGTCCTTGATCTCACCCAGGCCGGCCATGACGTTTTCCTCGACGCTCAGCTTGGGGTCCAGTTCCGGTTCCTGTTCCAGGTAGCCGACGCGCGCGCCCTCGGCGGCCCAGGCCTCGCCGGAATAATCCGTGTCGCGTCCGGCCATGATCTTCAACAGGGTCGATTTGCCGGCGCCGTTGACCCCCAGGACGCCGATCTTGGCGTCCGGCAGGAACGACAGGGTCAGGCCCTTTAGCACCTCGCGGCCGCCGGGAAACACCTTGCGGACGTTCTTCATGACATAGGAGTATTGATAGCTGGCCATGGCGGGGATTCCGGTCAATTCGGGGTCGAGAAAACGGTCGCCGCGGCCGGCGCCGCGATCACGATGGGCCGCTGTTTAGCCCAAGCGGTCATCGGGTGCAATGGCGCCGCTTGATCTGGCGCAAATCGATCGGCGGCGGGCCATGATAGGCTCCCGCGCAACAGGCCATAAGGGGGAAATCCGTGGACCATATCGAGGCCATCCGTGTGATGAGCGTCCGGCGGCTGACCACCTATGCCCTGGCGCTGGCGGCGCTGGCCGGCCTGGTCGCGCTGGCCGGTGCGTGGTTGTGGTCCGGCGGCAATATCGGCGATCCCGTCTTCGTCCTGTCGGGCGGTCTGTTCGCACTGGCCGTGGCGATCATCTGGTTCCAGTTGAACCGTCTCTTGGTGCATCGCGAACACAATAAGGAAGTGCTTCCGGCGCGGCCGGAGTTCTATGATTTCGACAAGCTCAACCCGCCCATGCATGTGGAGGAAGTCGGCGGCGCCGTGCTCAAGGACGTGACCTTCGTCGTGTTCGACACGGAGACCACCGGGCTTAAGCCCGAAGCCGACGACGAGATCATTTCCATCGCCGGCGTCCGTGTTCGCGGCGGCCAAGTGATCGAGGCCGAACCGTTTTCCCGCCTGGTCCATCCGGGCCGCGCCATCTCCAAGGCCTCGACCGCGATCCATGGAATCACCGACGACATGGTCCGGGAAGAGGCCGGCATCGCCGAGGTTCTGCCCGCCTTCCACGCCTATGTGGGGGACGCGGTCCTGGTCGCCCATAACGCGGCCTTCGACATGGCCTTCCTCGCCAAGTACCGGGAGCTGACGCGGATCACCTTCGACAATCTGGTGTTGGATACCCTGCTGCTTTCCGTCTTCGCCGAGGCCGAAAGCCGCAACCATTCCCTGGAAGCCATGGCCGAGCGCCTGGGCGTCAACATCGAGGGCCGGCACACGGCCTTGGGCGACAGCATCGCCACGGCCAAGGTCTTCGTCCGCCTGCTCGACCTGTTGGAATCGCGCGGCGTCACCACGCTCCGCCAGGCCATCAACTGCTCGGTGAAGATGGAACAGCTCCGCGAGATGGGGAAGGAGTGGTAGAACCCCTGCAGGGGCTTGGGGTTGGCAGGGTCGGCCAAGCCCCGTCTTGGCGGGCTCGTCGTTCGTCCAGCACTCGCCTCGGGGATTGGCGGGGTCGGCCAGACGGACGGGTTAGCGGACTCACTGTCGGTCCAGGCTCGCTACAGGGATGGAGTGGTTGGCTGGACGCCCATCTTGAAGGGCTCCGCGTTCCAGAGCTTTCAACGCTTGAACATAATCTTCATTTAAGATGAGGTTGTTTCCGCCCACGGCCAAAGATCAGCCAAACCGCCAACGGAACAGGAATATGAACACGTCCAACCTTGGCCGCCTGGAACGCGTCAACCTACGCGAAATATGGAAGACGGAGGCTCAGGACTTCACGCCCTGGCTCGCAGGCGAGGAGAATCTGAAACTTCTGGGCGAGACCTTGAACATGAACCTTGAGTTGGAGGCGCAGGAAAGGAATGTCGGGCCGTTCAGGGCGGACATCCTCTGCCGCGACACGGATGATGGTTCTTGGGTGCTGGTGGAAAATCAACTGGAGCGCACGGACCATAACCACCTGGGACAACTGTTGACCTATGCCGCCGGTCTCCACGCCGTGACCATCGTGTGGTTGGCGGAGAAATTCACCGAAGAACATCGGGCGTCGCTTGACTGGCTTAACGACATTACCGATGAGGCCTTCCGCTTCTTCGGCCTGGAGGTGGAGCTCTGGCGCATCGGCGCCTCACCGGCGGCGCCCAAGTTCAATGTCGTATCAAAGCCCAACGATTGGACTCGGTCTGTGGCCAAGGGGGTGCGATCGATCGAAAGCGGTGAACTGACCGAGACACGCCAGAACCAACTGGACTACTGGACCGGTCTTAACGATGCGATAAACGCTCGCGGCGGCCCCGTATCAGGTAGCCGGAAACCCCGGCCTCGATCTTGGTCGTCTTTCGCGCTCGGTCGCTCTGGGTTTGGTTTAGGGGGCGTCATGCTTCGGCAAAGAAACAGCATTCGGGCCGAGGTCTACATCAGTGGCAAAGATGCCAAAGCGTTCTTCCATCTCCTGCTTGATGAGCGAGAGGACATCGAACGGGAGCTCGGCTATGAACTGGCCTGGGAAGAGTTGCCCGAACGCCGGGACAGCCGCGTCTCCGTCTATCTCGAAGACCTCGACCCGGAGGATAGAGAGGATTGGCCACGGCAGCATCAATGGTTGGCCGAACGGCTGAACGATCTCCACCGCGCGTTCTCGTCGAGGGTAAAGCCACTGGACGCGAGCGACCGGGAGGGCGCCGACCCCCGGGAGGGCTGAAGGGTAAGCCGTGACTTTTCTCAATGAATTTCTGAAGATGTAAGGTTTGATTTGGCTCGACGTTCCAAGAACGTCTATAGCCCCGCCACATACGCCGCCATCTTCGCCCGCATCTTGGCGTCCGGCATGGGTCCATGGGCGGCGGCCATGTTCTCCTTCATGTGTTCGACCTGGCGGGTCGCCGGTATGGCGCAGGTCACGGCGGGGTGGGAGACGACGAATTTGAGCAGGAACTGCGCCCAATTGTGGATTTCGAAATCCCCGGCCCAGGGCGGCAGCGGCCGGCCTTCCAGCCGGTCGATGAGCGCCCCCCGCTGGAACGGCCGGTTGACGATGACGGCGATGCCGCGTTCCTTCGCCATGGGCAGCAGGCGGTCTTCCGCCTCGCGGTCCATGGGGTTATAGGTCAACTGCACGAAATCCAGCGGCTGGCTTTCCATGATCCGCGCCAGGTCCCCATGGCGTCGGCCGTGGGACGTGGTGATGCCGAGGTAGCGGATGCGGCCTTCTGCCTTCCATTGCTTGAGCGTCTCCAGATGGCCTTCCCAGCCGAGCAAGTTGTGGATCTGCATGAGGTCGAAGGTTTTGAGCCGCCAAAGGCGTTCCGATTCCGCCATCTGGCGGACGCCGTGGTCCTTGCCCGGCGTCCAGACCTTCGTGGCCGAGAACATCGGCGGTTTGCCGCCGATATGTTGAAGGCAGTGGCCCATGACCGCTTCCGACGTGCCGTACATGGGGGATGAATCGATCATCCCGCCGCCGGCCTGGAAAAAGGCCCGCAGCACCCGAACCCGCTGGGCCAGGGCCGCCGCGTCATCGCCCACGTCGAAGGTCTGCCAGGTGCCCATGCCGATGACCGGAATGCGTTCGCCTGAGGACGGTATGGCCTTGGTCAGGGGCCCGGGTTGCCGGGCGGCACGCAGCGGCCGGGGCAATTGCGCGGTCAGGCCGGCGGCGCCCAGCCCGGCCAGAAAGGAGCGGCGTTTCAACATCTTGGGCTCTTCAAAAAACATTCCCGGTGAACTCCAAACGCAACCGGTCGTTCAATGAGCTAATCGCTTCGAAGGAGTCCTTCAAGATATCCTTCTCGCGTTTTGTCAGCGCGCCGGGATGGACGAAGTTGGTGACCCGCTTGTCGGCCTTGAAGTCCTTGATCTGCTGGCGCAGCAAGAGATGTGACAGATGGCGGTAGCCGCCGGCCAGGTAATCGGCCTCGTCGTTGCGGAGGATGCCCGCGTCCTGCAAGGCGTCCAGGCGGTCCAGCGTGGCGTTGATGACCAAGCCCTCGCGCAGGCACAACAGCCGCATGCCCTCGACCAGCGGCAGAGTGCCCGAGTGCTTGAGGTTGAGGTATCCCTTGTAGCCCGGCGGATCGCTTTCCTTCATCGTCTTGAAGCGGCGGAACCAGCCGAGGGCCGGGCCCTGGTCCTGGTCGCTGGCGAACATCTGCCGCAGGAACGCCTTGTTGCCCTGCGCCGTTTCCGTCACGTGGCGGCGCAGGTCGTCGGCCATTTCTTCGGCCCGGGCCGAGGTCGCGAAGGCGGCCTTGAAATCGAAAAAGATGTCGCAGTGGCGCAGCACGATGAAATTCTGTTTGCGGCTCCACAGCGTGATCTGTTCGCGCCACTGGCTGATGGTCTTGCGCCACAGCGGGTTGGTCGCCATGACGAAGCCCTTGCACAACTCGAAGCCGAGCGCCTGACCCGCGACATGGACCGCATCGGCT
>JANQIJ010000095.1 GCA_028282185.1 Rhodospirillales bacterium | reverse complement strand
GCGACGACTTGGTGCGGCATTTGGCCGATGGTCGGCGGGGGGAGCGCTTGCGCCACGGTGTTCATGTGGCGCTCTTGGGTCCGCCCAATGCGGGTAAGTCGACGGTGCTAAACATGATCGCCGGGCGGGAGGCGGCGATCGTTTCGGCGACCGAGGGAACGACGCGGGATATCGTCGAGGTCCACCTCGATCTCGGCGGCGTGCCGGTGATCTTGGCCGATACGGCGGGATTGAGAGATGCGGATGACGAGGTCGAGGTCAAGGGGGTTGCCCGCGCGAGGTCGCGCGCGGCCGAGGTTGATTTGAAGGTCGTCATTTTGGATCGGTTAAGTTGGCCGTCGGTGCCGGCGGCGGTCCGCACCGTGATGGATGGGAACTGCCTGCTGGTGGTCAACAAGATCGATCTGGCGCCGTTCGATGCTGCGACTGTTGGACCCGACGGTGTTGCGGTCTTGCCGCTTTCGGCAAAAACCGGCGAGGGCATGGAGACGCTTTTGGATCACTTGGCGGCAGCCGCGCGGTCCCTTGCGGACACCTCGGCGGGTCCGCTACTGACCCGAAGCCGTCATCGGTCAGCGCTAGAGGAGGCGAAGGCGGCGTTGGATCGGGCGTTGATCCATTGGGATCTGGAAGGACCGGAGGTTACGGCGGAGGATCTGCGTCTGGCGATCACCACGATTGGTCGCATCACGGGGCGGGTCGATGTCGAAGATCTTTTGGATGTGATCTTTGCGGATTTTTGCATTGGAAAATGATCTTATTTTTTGTTGTGCTAATTGCACTGAATATATGGTGTATATGGTCTTTTATATTACAATTATCATGGATTAATTTAGATGAATGATCGTAGTAAATAACGAAAATATAAACTTCGATCTTTTGGTTGGTCTGTCGAGCAGTCAGGCGACCGATTGTTTCACGTGAAACATTTCTCGAGCGACGGTCGAAGTCCGCGTTTTCAATGAGGCCTCTTGGGAGAAGGGCTGCGGCTTCCGGATACTGAAATCATCGGAATGACCGTTGGCGTTCCGCCGACCGCTGCGAAGTGGGGTGGCGAGGGCGGCCATGGGCCCGTTGTCTGGAGCTATGAATGTCCGTTTGACAGCCCCAGGCGGCATAACTAGATTTCCCGCCATGGCGGATTTTGCGGATAATTTTTGGGATGTAATCGTGGTTGGTGGCGGACATGCGGGTACCGAGGCCGCCGCCGCGGCGGCCCGCATGGGCGCGACGACACTCTTGCTGACCCATAAAGCCGCGACGATTGGGGAGATGTCCTGTAATCCGGCGATCGGCGGCCTCGCCAAGGGTCAACTTGTCCGCGAGGTTGACGCCCTTGGTGGGATTATGGCGCGGGCCATCGATCGCGGCGGTATCCAATTTCGCATGTTGAATCGCAGCAAGGGGCCGGCGGTATGGGGCCCCCGCGCGCAGGCGGATCGGGTTTTGTATCGTCTGGCCGTTCAGGCGTTGCTGGCCGAGCAGGCGGGGTTGACAGTCCTGGAGGCAGGGGTTGACGACCTGCTGCTTGATGACGGCGGTTGCGTTCGTGGGATAATGACGCAGGATGGACGCCATTATGCGGCGCCCAGCGTGGTCATCACCACGGGCACGTTTTTGCGTGGCGTGATTCACATGGGCGAAGCGCGGATTCCTGGCGGCCGGGTCGGTGACAAGCCGGCCATTGCCCTGTCATTGACTTTCGAGCGCCTTGGCTTCCGTCTCGGACGCCTGAAAACCGGAACGCCGCCCCGTCTTGATGGCCGCACGATCAAGTGGCGCGACCTGGACGTCCAGAAAGGCGATGTCCCGCCCGTCCCGTTTTCCTATTTGACGGCCGCCATCACGCAGCCGCAAATCGATTGCCACATCACTGAAACGACACCTGCGACCCACGCCGTTATTCAGGAGAACATTGACCGGGCACCCATCTACTCGGGTCAAATCCAAAGCAGTGGCCCGCGTTATTGTCCATCGATCGAGGACAAGGTGGTGCGTTTCGCCGAGCGGCCCCGGCACCAGATCTTCTTGGAGCCGGAAGGTCTGGACGATCCAACCGTTTATCCCAATGGCATTTCCACCTCTTTGCCCCAGGCCGTCCAGGAAGCTTTCCTCAAGACCATACCAGGCCTGGAAGAGGCCCGCGTTATTCGCCATGGATACGCCATCGAATACGACTTTATCGATCCCCGCCAACTGGCCCCAACTCTTGAAACCCTGGCCGTTCCCGGCCTGTTTCTCGCGGGACAGATCAACGGCACCACGGGGTACGAAGAGGCCGCCGCACAAGGCCTCGTGGCCGGGGTCAACGCGGCGCTGCGCGCGGGCGGCGGTGCCGACAGGTTCATCGTGGATCGGGCCGACGGATATCTGGGCGTGATGATTGACGACCTGGTGACCCTCGGGGCGCAGGAGCCCTATCGCATGTTCTCCTCGCGTGCCGAGTATCGTCTCTCTCTGCGGGCCGACAACGCCGACCAGCGCTTAACGCCCAAGGGCCAGATGATTGGTTGTATCGCGGCGGACCGAGCCGCCGCCTTTGCCGCGAAATCGGCGCGCCTTGCGCAGGGGCGCAGGTTGCTGCAAGACCTTGCTTCGACGCCCACGGCCTTGCGGGCGGCGGGGGTTCGAGTCAATCAAGATGGGGTCCGACGGTCGGCCTGGACGCTATTGTCCTATCCAAACATCGGGCTCGACGACATTACACGGATTTGGCCGGAGGTTGCCAATCTGGACCCCGCCGACTCAAACCAGTTGGCCATCGAGGCCCGCTACAGTCAGTACTTGGTCCGTCAGGAGGCGGACATATCCGCGTTCAGGCGGGATGCGAACCTGGAGATCCCGGAGGACCTGGATTACAGCGCCCTCTCGGGACTATCGACCGAGGTCCGGGAAAAACTGACCGCGGCGCGGCCTGCGACACTCGCCGCCGCGGCCCGCATACCCGGGGTGACTGCCGCCGCCCTGACCATCCTGCTGGGCCGGATTCGTCGTGGGGATGCGTCGGCTGTCCCGTAGAACATGTTTCACGTGAAACAATTGCATCGGGTTGATTCGCTGCCCAGGTTGGCGCGGCTGCCCGGCGCCGACCAGCCTGCCTTAGGGCGGCGCGCTGGCCATATTGCCCGCGCCCGATCATGAGCGGTACCGAGATGCGCCCCTCGCCAATGTCCGCGACCGAAGCGGCAACCGTCTTGGGGCTCGCGCCGGCTGAGACCGCAAGCCTATCGCTCTACCTCGAGTTGTTGAGCAAATGGCAACGGCGGATCAATCTGGTCGGCCGAACGACCCTGGACGACCCCTGGCGCCGCCATATTCTCGATTGCGGCCAACTGCGCCGTCATTTGCCAGAATCCGTCGGCCGCATCGCCGATCTCGGTTCCGGCGCCGGCTTGCCGGGATTGGTCCTATCGGTCCTTGGTGTTCGCGACGTCGATTTGATCGAGAGCGATGCGCGCAAGGCGGCCTTCCTAACCGAAGCCCGGCGAGCCCTAAGCGCCAGCGCGCGGATTGTCCGCCGTCGGGCTGAGGCGTTGCCTTCCGGTGGATACGATGTCATCGTCTGCCGTGCTCTTGCGCCCCTCCCCAGACTTCTGCCCTTGGCCCACTACCTGTTAGCAACCAGTGGAAAACTCTTGATCTTAAAGGGCCGGACAATGGATGAGGAATTGACCCAGGGCCGGATTGATTGGACACTCAGCGCCGAAACACACCAAAGTTTGAGCGATCCAGAGGGTGTGGTCCTGATGATCAGCGACATTGAGCCTAGAGATGACTGAATCCCAAATCGCATCCGCTGGATCCGAATCGACCAAGGATCCTGCGGCGTCGAATGCAGCGCCCGCGGATGAGCCCGCCGGTGCCCTTAGGCATGCGGTGACCGAGCCCCGAGTTATCGCCGTGGCCAATCAGAAGGGGGGTGTCGGCAAGACCACGACCGCGATAAATTTGGGGACCGCATTATCGGCGATCGGCCATCGCGTTCTGATCATTGACCTCGATCCGCAGGGCAATGCCAGCACGGGGCTGGGCATTGCGCGCGGCGACCGCCGGCAAACATCCTATGATCTCCTCATCCATCGGGCGGTGGTGGCTGATTGCACCCTGCCCACGGAAATTCCCAACCTGTCCATCGTGCCGTCAGGCATGGATCTGTCCGGCATTGAGGTCGAGTTGGTCAACGAACCGGGTCGGGAGTCGTTCCTTAAAAGAGCCCTCGAATCCGCTGCCGGCCCCTTCGATTATCTGCTCATCGATTGTCCACCGGCGTTGGGCTTACTGACCATCAACGCCCTCGTTTCGTCACAAGCCGTTTTGGTTCCGTTGCAATGCGAATTCTTTGCGCTTGAGGGAATCGCCCAATTATTGCAAACCATTGAGCTAGTCAAGCATTCGTATAATCCGACCCTTGATATCCAGGGCATCGTCCTTACGATGTTTGATCAACGTAACAATCTGTCCGGCATGGTTGCCAACGATGTGCGTGAGCATTTCGGTGAAAAGGTTTATCGGACCGTTATACCGCGGAACGTGCGGGTCTCAGAGGCACCGTCCCACGGCCGCCCGGTGATCGTCTACGATACCGCTTGCGCCGGATCGCGCGCCTATTTGAGCCTTGCCAGCGAGATCATCGACCGCGAGCGTCACCTCGCCGGATTGGCGCCAGGAGCATAACCATGGCGGATGCGCGTCGAAACCTAGGCCGAGGCCTGTCGGCACTCCTTGGAGATGGCGCCGGCGGCGCAGAGGACGGTGTGAAAGAGGTGCCTGTCACCAAACTCCACCCTGGAAAATATCAACCCCGCCGGACCATGGTCGAAAACGACCTCAAGGACCTCGCGCAGTCAATCAAGGAACTAGGCGTCCTTCAACCGATTCTCGTTCGCGACCATCCAGACCGATCGGGAGAGTTTGAAATCATCGCCGGCGAGCGCCGCTGGCGCGCCGCGCAATTGGCGCAACGCCATGAGGTTCCGGTCCTGATCAAGACCTTATCAAACCGCGAAACACTGGAAGCGGCCCTGGTTGAGAACCTCCAGCGTGAAGACCTGTCACCCGTCGAAGAGGCCAACGGTCTTAAGCGCCTGATGGATGAGTTCGACCATACCCAGGAGGCCCTTGCCCGCGCCGTCGGCAAAAGCCGCAGCCATATCGCAAATACCTTGCGCTTGCTGTCTTTGCCGGAACCAGTCCAGCGGCTCATCGACGATGGATCGTTATCCGCCGGGCACGGCCGCGCCCTCGTCGTGCTCGACGACCCGGAGACCGCCGCAAATCAGGTCATCCGGGAGGGATTGAATGTCCGTCAGACGGAGCAACTGGCCCAGGCGAAACCCGTACCTAAAGGTTCGGCAAAGACGCCGGCCGCGGCCAAGGATCCGGATATTCGCGCCCTGGAGACCGACCTCACCGGCATGCTCGGTCTGCGGGTCTCGATTAAGCCCAAGGGCCCTGCAGGCAGCGTCACCATCAAGTACAAATCACTCGATCAGCTTGATGGCCTGCTGGATAGGCTCAGCGCTGCCCGCGCTAGCGGGAATTAAGCGCAAGATCTATGGCTTATTTTTTCTGGTTGAAGCGGTTCTCGTCAGGCGCGTCAACCGCAACACCGCCCGTTCACATATGTCGCGATCCGAGCCACGGCCGCTCTTGCATGCTCTCTCGGCTTCCACCAACAGGGTCATGCCCTCGACCAGCCTAGCGTCGGACCATATGCCGAGGGCTCGAACGAACCCGGGTTTGTCCTTAAAGAACACCGGCGGCTTCAATCCGGCGACCGCTTGTTCCGCGGACAGGCCCGCCGCCATCGCCGCCGTGGCTTGATGAAGTCGCTGAAAATGCCGTTGCAGTGCCCGTAAAAGGCCGACGCTCGATCCCCCTTCGGCAAGGGCGGCGTTCATCAGTCCTGGGACCCGGGAAAAATCCCCGGCGGTTACCGTGCTCACCAAATCCCGTATTTCTGCACCCCCGCCTTCGGCGACACAGGCCAATACATCCTCAACGGAGATCTCGGTTCCCGGGGCCGACGCCTTGAAAAGCAACAATTTCTCAATCTCCTGGCGGGTAATACTCCGATCCTGGCCCAGGTTCTGAAGCATCAGCGTCCGGGCATCGGCATCGATGGCAAGGCCTTCCCGTTCCAGCGCCGATTGCAGCACGCCCGCCAATGCCCGATGATCGTCGCCGTAACACGGAATAACGGCAATTCCTTCGTGTACCTCGCAAGCTTTTCGTAATTTCGACCTGGGGCCCAGATCCCCCCCCTGCAGCAGGATCAGGCCATCGCCGGTGCCGTCTGCCGCCCGCGCCACCGCCGCTGCCGAGCGGTCGCTCGCGTCGACCACGTGTATGACCCGTCTGCCGCCGCCAAAAGCGATCTCCGCTCTTTCAACCAACAGCCGGCCGCCATCGTCACTGAACACGGATTCGTTCAGAACCACGCGCCGAAAAGGATCGTCGGCGGCGCCTAAAATGGCTGTCTCCAGGCGATTGAGCCGCTCCTTGACCAATCCCCGGTCCGGCCCGTAGACAAGCACGGCAAAGTAGGAATCGCCGGGCGCCGCAAGGTAGCGTTCGATCTGCTGAGCGCCCAACTTGACCATGGGAACCCTTTCAGACGCTACCTGTTGACCGCGACGGCGAGCTTATTGCGAATGTCTTCGACGACGTCCTTGATCGCGCGGTCTTTTGCGCCATTTTCGGCCATAAGCGTTGCGAACTCTGAATCCAATATGTTGAACGCGCTGGTGCTCGTGCTTGAACCGTTAAACAAAGTTCGCCCGGTCGTGCGTTCGGTCAGAGAGTATCGGGCGGTCAAGCGGAAGTTGGCGCGTGTGGCAAAGGCCGACTTTTTCACTGCCAACGCCGAAATGCCTTCGGTCAACGCGACACTCAAGACGTAGACCGACGACTCGCTGGGGCCTCTCGGCGCCAAGGCCGTCAGCAGCCCGTTCCGGACTTGTTGTCCGATCCGGTCCGGAATTTGCGCCACTTCGACCCGCGCCAGTTCATCGGAAACATTGACCGTGCCATGGGTTCCGTACAGCGGCCGGAACCCGCATCCGGTGAACAGCAAGATGACGCAGAGCCAGGTGGCTGATCTAAGCCACAACATTGATGATCCTATTTGGTACGATAATGATTTTCCTGGGCGGCCCGTTGCCGAGAAGGGATTGAACCTTGTCGAGTGACAGGGCGGCCTGCTCGGCTTCATCATTGGGCGCGTCTTTGGCGAGCGTGATGGTACCGCGCAATTTTCCATTGACCTGCACCGCGACTGTTACCTCGTCATCGCGCAGATACCCTGAATCAGCGGTCGGCCATGCCTGCTCAACGACAAGCCCAGATCGACGGCCAAGGGCCTTCCACATCGCTTCGGCAAGATGGGGCGTCATCGGCGCGATCAACAGCACAATCGTCTCGAGGGCGAAGCGGCGGGCCCAAATGTCGCTTTCGCTGCCGCCGACAAGCCGATCAATCCCATTCGTCAGCTCCCGAATTCTCGCCACGGCTTTATTGAAATGGAACTTGTCCAGGTCCCCGGTAACGCCCTCGATCGTTTGATGCGTCTGTTTCACCAGGGCCATGGCGTCATCGCCCAGGCTTGCCGGAACCCCCCGCGGCGGGCTCTCAGAGGGCGCGCCCTCCTCGGCGGCCAGCCGCCACAGTCGATTAATGTAGCGCCAGGCGCCATCAATGCCTGCATCGGTCCATTCGAGATCACGGTCCGGGGGGCTGTCAGACAGCATGAACAGGCGCGCCGTATCCGCGCCGTAGGAATCGATGATCGTTTCCGGATCGACAACGTTTCGCTTGGACTTGCTCATCTTTTCGGAACGACCGGCTTTGACCGCTTCCCCGGTTTCCCTGTGCCGTGCCTGGCCGCCGTCGACGGTCACATCGGAAGGGAATAGCCATTTGCCGTTCGCGTCACGAAACGTTTGATGACAGACCATTCCCTGGGTCAACAGCCCGACGAATGGTTCCGACACAGAAAGATAGCCACATTTTTTCAAGGCCCGTGTAAAAAAGCGGCTGTAAAGCAGGTGTAGGACCGCGTGTTCGATGCCCCCGATGTACTGATCGACCGGCAGCCAATGATCAACCGCCGCCCGGTCGAGCGGCTCTTCCGTCGCCGTGTTGCAAAACCGCGCGAAATACCAGGAGGATTCGAAGAATGTGTCGAAGGTATCCGTTTCACGGACGGCCGGCTTGCCGCATGTGGGACAATCGACATGCTTCCAGGTCGGATGATGATCAAGCGGATTGCCGGGTGTGTCGAAATCCACTTCTACGGGCAGTTCAACCGGCAACTGATCACGCGGCACGGGAACGACCCCACAGTCCTCACAATGGATGACGGGGATGGGGCAGCCCCAATAGCGTTGTCGCGATACGCCCCAATCGCGCAGCCGGTACTTGACCGCGCGCGTCCCGCGGCCAATATATTCGAGCCGATCAATGACCCGCGCCTTCGCCGTCGCGACGTCCAGCCCGTCGAGAAAACCTGAATTGATCAGTGTTCCGTCTTCCAGGTAGGCGGTGTCGCCGATCGTGAAGTCCGCCGCCGGTATCCCTTTCGGCGCCACGACCGGCGTTACCTTGAGGTCGTATTTTCGGGCGAAGTCCAAGTCCCGTTGATCATGGGCGGGACAGCCAAAAACCGCGCCGCTGCCGTATTCCATGAGCACGAAATTGGCCACGTAGACCGGTATCTGCCAGCTGTTGTCCAGGGGATGAATGGCCCGCAGTCCGGTGTCGTAACCTCGCTTTTCGGCCGTTTCGATGGCAGCCTCGCTCGTCCCCAGTCGATTGCATTCGGCGATAAACTCTCCGAGCACCGGTTGATCGCTGGCCAATTCCTGGGCCAGTGGATGGTTTGCCGCAATGGCACAGAACGACGCGCCGAACAGGGTATCGGGGCGCGTCGTATAGACGGCCAGGGAATCGTCGCGGCCAGCCAGGGCAAAATCCACATGCGCGCCCTCGGATCGCCCGATCCAATTCTCCTGCATCAAGCGGACCCGTTCAGGCCAACGGTCCAGTTCCTCGAGACCGTCGAGCAATTCCTGGGCGAAATCGGTGATCTTCAGGAACCACTGACTCAACTGCCGCTTTTCGACCAATGCACCGGAGCGCCATCCGCGGCCGTCGATCACCTGCTCATTGGCCAGCACCGTGTTCTCGACAGGGTCCCAGTTGACCCACGACTCCTTACGGTAGACGAGGCCGTTATCAAGAAAGTCGAGAAACATTCGCTGCTCATGTCGGTAGTAGTCGGGATCACAGGTCGCCAACTCCCGACCCCAATCATAGGACAGGCCCATCGACTTCAATTGACGCCGCATGGTGGCGATGTTTTCTTGGGTCCAGGCGGCCGGCGGGACGTTGTTTTCTATCGCCGCGTTCTCCGCCGGCAGGCCGAACGCGTCCCAGCCCATCGGGTGCAGGACGTTAAAGCCCTGTGCCTTCTTGAATCTGGCCACCACGTCGCCCAGCGTATAATTTCGGACATGACCCATATGAATCCTGCCGGACGGATAGGGGAACATTTCCAACACGTAGTACTTGGGGCGCGTGGCATCTTCTGTCGCCCTGAAGCAGTCCGCGGCCTCCCAGGCCGCCTGCCAGGTGCGTTCACTTTCCTTGAAATTGTAACGGCTCAATCGTTGTCTCCGTGCCACGCCGGCGAAAGGGTTGGGTCCGGACCAGGGCCAATCCGCGTGAGACACGGCCGGGCGACATTGGCCGGGGCCGCATTTGACCGGGCCTCAGCCTTATTTTTGCTCAAGGGTTTCCCGTCTCAATTGGCGGGCGCGGGTCAAGATCGCATCTTCGATCTGCGTTCCGGTTTGCTCGGGGACGGCCGAGTCACGCCAGGTGCCGGTCGGGTCTTGGACTTGGCTGAAGACCGCGACCCGCACGCCGTCCGCGCGAAGCGTCCGGCCCAGGATATAGACATTCAGCTTAAACCGCTCGTTGGGCGCCTCTTGCGAGCTATGCCAATCCGTCAGGATCACCCCACCGAAAGGATCCGCCGTGCTCACGGGCATGAAGGCGATGGTGTCCAAGGTTGCCCGCCACAGGAAGCTGTTCACGCCGAGTGTGCCGCCCCCGTCGTTGGAATCGTCGGAATCGCCGAACAAGCTAATGCCGCCCTTGCCGAAAATGGTATCGCCTTCCGTCGGCCCTTCCGTTTCCGGGCCCGAGGTGATCATGTCGGCCCCGGAGAAGTCGGCGCAGGCCGCAACGCCCAAAAGCAACAGGGATATGGCCATGGCCCGCCATTGGCGATGGACGGAAGCAGGTGTCATGCGAGGTCTTTCCATTTTTTCCCGGCAACGCTGCCGGCAGTTTCCACGGGTCGTGCCGTCCGTATATCGACCCTTTCATAAACCAAAACAAACCCGAAGGCCAAGCCGGGCGTCCGCACGGCTCAGGATCCGGCCCGAAGGGCGAAGGGGTCGCGGCTCAGTCGGGCAATCCCGGCGATCCCCGCGATCCCCCGGACGCCCGTCTTCAGAACGCGTCGGGCGACCCGATGGTCGATGCCCCCCATGGCCAGGACGGGGCGGGGCAGGGCACGGACCAGGGCCGCGAGATGGAGAATGCCCATAGGCTGGCGACCCGGGTGACTGGCCGTGGCGAACACGGGTGACAGCAGCACCAGATCCACACCGGCGTGGCATGCCTGCCAGGCGCTGCGTTTGTCATGGGCCGCCGCCGTGACCATTCCGGCGATCCGCCGACCTTTCCGGGCGTTCGACCGAGACACCTGATATCCCGGCAAGTGAAGGCCGTCCGCCCGAAGGCGCCGCGCCAGTTGGGCGTCCCCGGCGACAAGGAAGGGCAGCCGCCGATGACGCGCGAGCCTGCGGAGCCGCACTCCCAAGGACAGGCGGTCCGTCGCCTCATAATGTCGAAAGACAACCAGCGTCCCCGGGGTCAGGCGGAACAAACGCGAAATGGGATCGGGTGTTCGGCGGCTGTCCGTCATAAAGGCATAGATCGGCCGTGTCGGGTGCTTGCCGAAGCCGGACCCGTCTGGCTTTCGCCGTTGTGAGGCGCGTGTTAGGGTTTTGTCGTCCGTACTGCCTGCTCTGTCCATTGGCGCCTACATGACCGCTCCTGATTCGATTCCAGATATTGCGTCAAATCTCGCCGAGGTCCAGCGCCGCGTCCTTAAGGCGGCCTCGGACGCAGGGCGCGCGTCATCGGCGGTGACCCTGGTCGCCGTCGGCAAGACCTTTGGCCCCGAACGGATCGAGCCGGCTTTGGTGGCGGGGCAGAGGGTATTCGGTGAGAACCGGGTCCAAGAGGCGGCAGATAAATGGCCGCCATTGCGATCTGCCTATTCCGATCTGCGGCTCCATTTGATCGGACCCCTGCAGAGCAACAAGGTCAAACGCGCCGTCGAACTTTTCGACGTTATTGAAACCGTCGACCGACCAAAGATCGCCAAGGCCTTGGCGGCGGCGCTCGGTGAACGCGCGCGACAGGTGTCGTGTTTTCTTCAGGTCAACACAGGGGCGGAGCCACAAAAAGCCGGCGTGTTGCCGGAGGCGGCGGACGATTTCATCGGCTTTTGTCGGGATGATCTGGCGCTGCCGGTGCGGGGTCTGATGTGCATCCCGCCGCTTGACGAGGAGCCGTCCCTGCATTTCGCCCTGTTGGCCGAGATTGCCCGCCGCAATGGCCTGGACGGATTGAGCATGGGAATGAGCGCGGATTTCGATGTCGCCATCGCCTTCGGCGCCACCCACGTCCGGGTGGGCACCGCGATCTTCGGCGCGCGTGCCCCGAGGGCCGCGTCAACGGCGCAGGCTTGAGGCAGCGGGTGTTAGATGCCGATCGCGATTTCGTCGCCGGGCGATAGCTGGGCCAACAGCTCGACGAGATCGTCCCACGGCAAGGCGACACAGCCTTCCGTTGGTGCAAGGTCCGGACCGGCGACATGCAGGAAGATGGCGCTGCCCAAGCTGGCGACGGGCGGCGCGTCGTTGTGGCCCAACACCACAATCAGGTCGTAAAGGGCGTCCTGGCGCCACAGTTTTTCGTGCCGCCAGGGGCAGGGCAGGCGGACCAAGCGATTGTAGGCGGGGCTGGCCGTATCGTCGCACCAGCCCAGTCCGGGGACCAGCGGCCGGACAGGCAGGCCGGTTTTCGGCCGTGCCCGGCGATCGGCGCGGAACAACAACCGCCGGAAGGGAAAACGCCCGATGGGCGTGGCGCCATCGCCCTCCGTCTTGTCGGTTCGCAGGCCCGTTCGACCAAGCGCGCATTCAAATTGCCGGCTCGGGGTCTGCAGCCGTCCTTGGTGCGGGTCTCGGCCGGGGGTCGCGGTGACGTGAATGATCATCGCGTCCAGTTTAGGTCAGGCGGCAGCGGCTGGCCAAATCGTCATTGGCGGTGCACGGCCGGACCTTGGCTGACCACTCGGTTGCGTCACGGCAGGTCGTTGCGTAAGGCCGTATCCGGTCGGTATGCGGGTTCCGACAGCTGCCGCGTTGCCTGGTACTTGGCCCATCCCGCGAGCATGCTGTCCTGGAACCATCCGGTGCCACCGGCCGCCGAGGCGTTCTCATCCTGTCCACCGGAAGGATTGCGGCGATCGCCGGTTTGCGGATCGATCGTCCGCGCCACCTCGCGGGCCCGATCGCCGATGATCCAGGCCATCTGCTCATGCGCCCAGGCGCTGACCGCGTCATTGGACAGCCGTCTGCGGGCGGGGATTTTGGCGTCCGCCGCATGGTGCGGGGGCTGCTCGGTCGGTCGGTCCGCGTCATAGCTGGCCGTCTGTTCGCGGGCCCAGGCGGTCACGGGGTCCGTCCCGTCGGTCCCCGCGGCTGCCAATTGGCGGGCGGCGGCAGGCGTTTCACTGCGATAGAAAGCGGTCTGTGCTTGGGCCCAGGCCTCGACGCCGATGTTTGGGCGCGGCGCCTGTCCCACTGCGGCCGCGTTTGTCGCGGCATTGGCGGCGACCTGATGTGTCGTCGGCGCCGTGCGGTCCTGATGATAATGGGCATGTTGCTGGCGCACCCAGTCATCGACGGAAAGTGTCGCCGGCGCATGATTGGCGGCGGCTGAAGTAGCCGCAACTTGCTGAGTGCCTGGCGTATCGCCTTGGCGATAATAGGCATGCTGCGCGCGGAGCCAGGCATCGACGGTTGGTGGCTCCGTGCCCACCGCGGGGGCGCCGGCCGTCGATGTCGGTGCGGCGCCAGTGCCCTGATTATTGTGGGTGTCACCGGAACGGTAATAGGCATGTTGCGCCTGAACCCAAGCGTCCACCCGATTCGGGCCTGCGCCGCCTTGGTAGAACGCCATCTGTTCCCGCGCCCAATCGCCCACCGGATCGCCGCCCTGCGCCATGGCGCCGTCGGTCCCGGCTGCCGCCGGCCCAGCCTCCGCTGTCTTGCCGCCGCTCAAAGGGCCCGCCTCGTCGTTGAAGTAGGCCATAACGTGTTCGCCCACGTCCTTGCCGGTGTTGTGTTCGACGACCACGTTGAGCAGGGACGAAGCCAGCCCGATCGGCCCCAAAAACAGCGTGCTGCCCATGACGCGAGGCGCCGGATCCAACTGATCTTCGGTCATGTTGCGATACAGCGTCGATACGATCGGGATGTGCTGCAAGGGATTGACCACGTCGAGAAGGTCCCAAAAGGTGAAACCGTCCTCGCCGAAGGCCTGGAATTCCTTGGTGTCGCCGGCACCGTTCGGTGCGGCCGGATCCAGGCGATCGTATCGGTCGAGAGGCGCGTTGCTGGTCTTGCTGGGGGGCAGGGGCGCGGTGCCGCCGGTGGCGGGCAGGCTGCGCCAGGGATTTATCCCTTCGCTGGGCAATGTCATGGCTTTTTTCCCGTTCCAAGTACCCGTGTTTCCGGGCATCGATTATGGATTGGGTGTCGCAAGACTCGAGCCATCCCTAGCTCATTGAATTATATAAATAAACAATCTTAACGACCGGGAAATTCCTGCCTTGCCCGGCAAATCTTACCCGTCAGGGTGCGGGAATCGCCGGGGCCAAGGGGGCAGGCGCGAATATTGGTTAATGGGGGATGCCCCCGGGGTATTGAGGCGACCCGTGCGCCCGGGCGGGGCGTCAGAACAGGTGGCCGGCGCGGCGGGCCTTGGTCCTGAGATAGCTCTCGTTGTGTTTGTTCGACGGAAAGGCATGGGGCACCCGTTCGATGACGCCGATGCCGCAAGTGCCGAGCGCCCGAACTTTTTCCGGATTGTTGGTCATCAAGCGCACGGCGCCATAGCCGAGCAGCCGCAGCATCTGTGCCGCCGGCAGGTAAACCCGTTCGTCCGCATTGAAACCGAGTTGCTCGTTGGCGTCGATGGTGTCAAATCCCCTGTCCTGGAGTTCGTAGGCGCGCAGTTTATTGACCAGGCCGATCCCGCGGCCCTCTTGGGCGAGATACAATAAGACGCCGCTGCCGGCCTGGGTGATTTCGGAAATCGCGCCGGCCAACTGCGCGCCGCAATCGCAGCGCAGACTGCCGAGCAGGTCGCCGGTGAAACATTCCGAGTGGACGCGGGTCAAGACCGGCGCCTGTTTGTCCGGCCGGCCGATGACGATGGCCAGGTGTTCCAGCGCGCCGTCGCCGGGGCGGAACGCATGGACGCGGGCGTCGACTTCCGGCGCCACGGCCAATGGAATTCGGGCATCACCGACCTTGGTGAGCGTTCGGGCCCCGTCGACGGCGTGGCGAAAGACGTCGCCGGCATCGACGAAAATCAGGTCCCGCCGCCGCGCCCAATGGGCCAGGTCCGCCGGTTCGTCAACGACCTTGGTGACGGATGCGGGCAGCAGGCGGGCGATCTTCGTGTTGTTAGATTGTGACTGCGAGTTGGTGTTTG
>JANQIJ010000072.1 GCA_028282185.1 Rhodospirillales bacterium | reverse complement strand
CACCCCCGGTGCGGGTCCGACCCGCATACCCGGTCGGCGTCGATCTGTCCCTGAAAGACCTCGCCGGCTTGATGGCGCGCCTCAGCCCGGGCGACAAGGGCGCGGTCGCCATTATCGACGACAACGGCGATATGGTCGCCCATCCGGACCCGCGCCAGATCGTGAAATCATCGACCCGTGACACGGTCGAAATCCTCTCGGTCTCGGAAATCGCCGACCAACGGATACGGCTGGCCGCCAAGGCCAGTGACAGCGCGGCGCAGGTCCATTCAACGTTCTCGGTCGACGGCGTGCAATACGTCGCCTACCGCAAACAAGGCGCCAAAACGGGCACCGTCCGTTGGAACGTGATCAGTGTCGCGGCCCTATCCGATTTCACGGGCGGCTTGTTGGCGACATTGCAGCGATCCGTGGTGATCGCCGCGGTCGTGATGATCCTGGCGGTCGCCGCCGTCGCCGTGATGGCCGGTTGGATCGCCGGCCCCGTGGTGCGTCTGCGCCGCATGGCGGATCAGATCACGCGATTGAACTTTGCCGAGATCGAAGACTTCCGTTCGCCGTTCGAAGAAATCAACCGCCTGCAAAGATCCATGGGCACCATGAAAGGGGCCTTGGACACCTTCCTGCGGTTCGTTCCGCGCGATGTCGTCCGCGATCTTGTTTTGGAGGAAAAGGCGGCAACGGTCGGCGGCACGAAACGTCAGATCACCCTGCTGTTCACGGATGTCGCCAATTTCACAACGATCACCGAGCGGATGACCCCGGAAGACATCATGGCGCAGGTCACGGAATACTTCGAGCACCTGTCCTTCGCCATCCAAGCCAACAACGGCACCATCGACAAGTACATCGGCGATGCCGTCATGGCCATGTGGAACGCGCCCGCGGAAGACCCCGATCATGTCGACAATGCCTGTCGGGGGGCGCTGGCCGCCTATCATATTTCCGAGGAACTCAACGCCAAATTCGAAGAGAAGGGACAGGCCCCGTTGAAAACCCGGTTCGGCCTGCATGCCGGCGATGTCCTGGTCGGCAACGTCGGCTCCCACGACCGCATGCAATACACCTGTCTGGGGTCAAGCGTGAACCTGGCGGCACGGATCGAAGGCCTCAACAAATTCTACGGCACCCAAATCCTGGCCAGCGATGCGGTGCGCCGCCGCGCCTCGCCGGAATTCCTGTTTCGCCGGGTCGATATCGTCGAAGCCAAGGGCACCACGGTCCGCTTGGTGATCTACGAATTGATGGGCGAGCGCGGCGCGGAATCGACGTTCTACGTCAGCCCGGAAATCATCGAACGGGCCTCGAAATACGAACAGGCATTTGATTTTTATCTGCACCGGGATTTCCAGGACGCCCTGACGATTCTCGACAAGCTGTCGGCGGAACAGGCGGAAGATCCGGTCGTCGCCCTGCTGTCCGGCAAATGCCGGGCGTTCATCGCCACCCCCCCGCCACCAAGCTGGAACGGCGCCACCTCGCTGGATGAAAAGTAACAGGCGCGGGCCAGGCCGGCGCCGTCATTGCGCGGCGCGATCACGGGTCCGAAGCCATGTCTGCTGGATGATGAAGGCGTCATAGCTTGCCCGGTGACGGCGCAGGTCCAGTTCGCGGATGACCGCGTCCTTGGTCTCGTGCCAGGCTTCCATCTGGGCCTCGCTGAGGATCATCTCCAAGGAACTGGTGGTGAACGTGGGGGTCAGGCGGCTGGCGTCGAAAAGTTTGCCGATCCAAGGTTTGTCAACGACCCAGCCGTCCGTATAAACGGTCCTGCCGGCAAGCAACTCATTCAATTCCCGGGCCACGCGGTCCATCGGCTTGCCGTGTTCTTCGAGAACGTCACGCGGTACGCGATGGACCCGTTCCGCGCTCTCGTCCCAGTGGGTCCAACCGGGCGCCGGCGAGACCAATGAACAGTACTTGTCGCCGCCGTCCAGGGCGATCCCGATTTCAATGGGATAGCTTTCGGGACCGAAGCCCGATGCCTCCACATCGATGATCCAGGGGGTCGAGGCGACGTCATGCAACATTGCTGATCCCCCGATCATCCTTGATCCGTCGACGCGCGCGTCGGACCAAGAAACCGTGTCCCCACCCCAAGGCACCGCAATCCTGATAGCAATGTCGCACCGTCTATTCAATCCGGCAGTCGCCGGACAGCACCCATCGGGCGGCCACCTATGTGCCAGTCACCAGGGCCGCTTCCGACACGTCCTTGGGCAAGGTCACCGAGACCGTGGTCCCGACGCCCGGTACGCTGTCGATTTCGAGCCGACCGCCATGACTCTCGACCAAGGCATTGGTGATCGCCAAGCCGAGTCCCCACCCTTCGACGGTGTTGTACGGGTCTTGGCTGGCGCGGGCAAAAGGCTCGGTGACGCTCAGGACCTTGTTCTTGTCGATGCCGGGTCCGGTATCGACCACTCGATAAACGATGCTGTCCGGCGTCTCCTCTAGGAGCGCCTGAACGCGGCCGCCGCTGGGTGTGAACTTCAACGCGTTGGACAGCAGGTTCAAAAGAATCTGTCGCAAAGCCCGCCGATCGGCACGCAGGGTGACGGGATCGGCATCGCCCGTCGCCGAAAGCTCGATCCCCTTCTCCTCTGCATTGGCGGCGACGATGCCCAGGCAATCGTGCAACACACGGTCGGCCCGCACCGCCTCAAGGCTTAGCCGCTGCCCGCCGGCTTCGATGGTCGAAATATCCAGAATGCCATTGATCAACGACAGCAGGTGTTCGCCGCTGGATCGGATGTCGTCCGCGTATTCCCGATGCTTGGCGTTGACCACCGATTGGGCGTTTGACTGGCCGATGATGCTGGCGAAACCGATGATCGCATTCAGCGGCGTCCGCAGTTCATGGCTCATGGCGGCAAGGAACTGCGACTTCGCCCGGCTGGCCCGTTCGGCCTCCAACCGGGCGTCTTCCAACTGCTGTTCCACCAGCTTGCGTTCGGTGATGTCCTGGAAAGACCCGCGCAGCTTGGCCACCATGCCGTCCTTATAGACGGGTTCACCCAAGGCTCGGACCGCGCGGGCTTTTCCCTTGGACGTCACGATCACCAATTCCAGGTCCCACGGCGTGCCGTCCTTCAAACAGGTCTCGATCGCCGCCGAGATCCGATTTCGGTCCGCCGGCAGGTAGAACTCGATGGCGTCATCGACAGTCGGGACATAATCCGCGTCGACCTCGTGAATGCGGAAGGTTTCCGGGCTCCACATCAATTCGTTGCTGTGCAGGTCCAACTGCCAGCCGCCCGTGCCGCTCAACCTCTCGACTTCTTGAAGCAACTGCCGTTCTCGCGCCCGGGATTGCTCGCTGCGCGCAAGGCGCTGGCCCTGCAGCACCAGAAGCCGGTTCTTCGAGCGCAACATCCAGAGATAGGCCAATACGGCGCCGGCGAAGGCCGCTGCGAGGAGGAGGATCAGCACCTGGATCAAGGCCCGGTGCCGTTCGACCCAGGTTTCGCGCAGATTGATCAAGCGCGCCTTCTGGGCGATCTCGTCCGGCAGGACCAGTTCCATCGCCTCAAGGGCCCGGTCGTTGAATAGGTATTCGTTGGGGCTGTTGGCCCGAGGCGGCAGGTCGCGGACCGGCATGCCATCCAAATAGGCGGCCATCAGCGTCGCGGCGGCCGCACCCTGGGCCAGGCCGCTGGTCACAAATCCGCCCAAGACGCCATCATACATATAGGCATCTTCAAGGCTGAGGATCACCCGGGGCCCGGCGCCAACGACCGCGGCGATGATTTGCGGCAGGGGGACACCTTTCCCGGCCTGATCCGTGACCGCACCCAAGGTCGACAGCACGACGGGGTCGTTCGGTTCCTCGCGCAACGCGTCGACGATCATCTCCAGCTTCCCGGAAACCAGGAACCGGGCCGAGACCTCCGGAACCGCGTCCAATGCCCGGTGCAGATCCTGCGCCAACGCACGATAAGTGCTCGACCCGTCGCCGACGATGGCGACCCGATCCAAGCGGCCGAACAGCGCACGGATCAGTTCCAAATTGGGACCCAATCGCTTCTGTTCGAAGACGCCGGTCACCAGATCGCGGTCAATCCGTTCCAGCTGGCCGAGATCGTTGACGCCGGAAAAGAAGACCGGCACGTCGACAAACAGGCTTCGCAGATGTTCTTGGGCGAAGCGCAAAGCATCGTCGTCGGTCACGTAGATCGCGTCCGGTCGGTAGCCGTCATATTTCACCCGCAGGAAGGCGGCAAAATCCTGGGCATATTCCGGTTCAAGGCGGCGGCGCTTGGTGTCCAGATATTCGGTCTTGATGGCGATGTTTCGCGGCAAACGACGAGACAGCGTTTCGACAAAACCGTCGTGCTGGCGTGCGGTCCAAGGGTATTCCTCGCTGTAGGCATGAACGGCCAGCACGCGAATCGTATCGCTGTTCAACCTGGATGCCGGTCCTTCCGCCGGTGCGGCGCCCGGCATCAACAGCGAGATCAGGGCCAAAAACGCCGTCAACACGAGGGGACCTGTCGTT
>JANQIJ010000058.1 GCA_028282185.1 Rhodospirillales bacterium | reverse complement strand
AAGACGCCTCGCACGCCTGGCTCAGCCACAAGACCGATGCCAAGCATCCGTTCGACGGCATTACGCTGCCTGACGCCGACGCAGTCGACGGCTATACCTGGTGCAAGGCGCCCCGGCTCGACGGCGCCGTGGTCGAGGTCGGCGCCCTCGCCCGCCAAGTTGTGGACGGCCACCCGTTGATCCGCGATCTGGTCGCGATCAGCGGCGGCAACGTGCGCAACCGGGTGATCGCCCGCCTTCTGGAAATCGCCCGCATCCATATGGCGATGGAGGACTGGGTCCGCCGGCTGCAGCCGAAGGAGCCGTTCTGCGCCCATGCCCCCCTGCCCGACGAGGCGCAAGGCTTCGGCCTGGTCGAAGCGGCGCGGGGCTCGCTCGGCCATTGGCTGAAGGTCAAGAACGGCCGCATCCTGAACTATCAGATCATTTCGCCGACCACTTGGAACTTTTCGCCGCGCGACCGTGACGGTCTGCCGGGCGCCTTGGAACAGGCCCTGATCGGCGCGCCGCTCAGGCCCGGGGAAGACGACCCGGTGTCGGTCCAGCACATCGTCCGCTCGTTCGATCCCTGCATGGTCTGCACGGTCCATTGAGGTCCGGCGATGACCGATCGTGGGGCTGACGGCAAAGACCTGATCGGGGTCTCCTATCGCGTGCGTGGCCTGGTCCAGGGCGTCGGCTTCCGGCCCACGGTCTGGCGCCTGGCCCGGGACTGCGGCTTGGTCGGCGAGGTCCTGAACGACGGCGACGGCGTGCTGATCCGCGCCTGGGGCCGGGAGCAAGATTTGGGAACATTCGCCCGCCGCCTCGCGGCCGACCCGCCGACGCTCGCCCGGATCGACAATATCGCGCAAACCGCCATCGACGCGCCGCCGCCGGGTGAGACCTTCGAGATCGCCCAAAGCGCCGGCGGTCCGGTACAGACCGGCGTGGTGCCCGATGCCGCCACCTGCCCGGCCTGCCTGGGCGAGATCATGGACCCCAGAAACCGGCGGCATCGCTATCCTTTCACCAATTGCACCCACTGTGGGCCGCGGCTTACGATCATCCGGGCGATCCCCTATGACCGGGCGCAGACCAGCATGGCCCCGTTCCCCATGTGCGCGGCCTGCCAGGCCGAATACGACGACCCGGCGGACCGTCGGTTTCATGCCCAACCCAATGCCTGTGCCGTCTGCGGCCCGCGGGTCTGGCTCACGGACGCGACCGGCCGCGAAATACCGCCGCCCGCGGGATTGGACCCGATCCAGGCGACCGCGCAACGGATCGCAAACCGGCAGATCGTCGCGGTCAAGGGCATCGGCGGTTTTCACCTGGCCTGCGATGCGGCCGACGGATCTACGGTCCAAAGGCTCAGGAACCGCAAGCGGCGCTACGACAAACCCTTCGCGCTGATGGTCAGGGACATGGACATGGCTTCCGAACTGGGCTTCGTCGGGCCGGCCGAGGCCGAGGCCCTAAGCGCGGCGTCCGCGCCCATCGTCGTGCTCGACCGGCGGCCGGACGGCCCGCCTCTGGCCAGCGCCGTGGCGCCCGGGCAGGACAGCATCGGCCTGATGCTGCCCTATTCGCCACTGCATCACCTTCTGATGGCGGACCTGGACGGTCCCATCGTCCTGACCTCCGGCAACCGCAGCGACGAGCCGCAATGCATCGACAATGACGAAGCCCTGGACCGGCTCGACGGGATCGCCGATGTCTGGCTGATGCATGACCGTGACATCATCAATCGGGTGGACGATTCCGTAATCCGCGTTGCCGCCGGCGCGGCCCGCACGCTCCGCCGGGCCCGCGGCCTGGCGCCGGCGCCGCTGGCCCTGCCCGACCCATTTGCAGAGGCGCCCCGGACCCTGGCCATGGGCGGTGAATTGAAGGCCACCTTTTGCATGATCAAGGACGGCCAGGCGATTTTGTCACAACATTTGGGTGACCTGGAAGACGCCAGCGTGCATGGCGATTACCGCCGCAATCTGGGCCTTTACCGACAACTCTATGAATTCGACCCGGCGACGATCGCCATCGACGGGCATCCGGACTACCTGTCGTCCCGTTGGGGGCAGGATCTGGCGACGGAGAGCGGCGCGGCCTTGGAAACGGTACAGCATCATCACGCCCATGCGGCGGCCTGCCTGGCGGAACACCGGCGCCCACCGGATGCCGGGCGGGTCCTGGCAGTGTTGCTCGACGGCCTCGGCTATGGCGGCGACGGCGGCCTTTGGGGCGGCGAGTTCCTGGCCGCGGACTATCTGGGTTTCGAACGGCTGGGCCATTTTCAGGCGGCGCCCCTAATCGGCGGCGAACGGGCGATGCGCGAACCCTGGCGCAACACCCTGGCGTTCCTCGACAGTTGCCTCGGATGGGACCGGGTCACGGCGGAATGGGGCGGCTTGGCCGCGGTGCGCGCGCTTAACGGGCGGCCGGTCGAGACCTTGCGCCAGATGATGGCGACGGGGCTGAATTCACCCAAGGCGGTTTCCGCCGGGCGACTGTTCGACGCGGTCGCCGGGGCGCTCGGCATCTGCGCCGAGGCGACAACCTATGAAGGCCAGGCGGCGATCGAACTGGAGGCCTTGGCGCAAACGGCAAACTCGGCCGCCGGAGCCTACGGCTTCGACCTCTTGGGCGACGGCCCCCGGGTGATCGGCTGGGCACCCATGTGGTCGGCATTGCTGCGAGACCTCGCCACCGGCACGGCGCCGGCCGTGATCGCCCGCCGTTTTCACAACGGTGTCGCCGCCGCCGTCGCCCGGACCGCGTTAGACCTCGCCGCCGGCCGTGGACTCGACACCGTCGTCCTGTCCGGCGGCGTGTTCCAGAATCGCCTGCTGTTGGAAGCGGCAAGGACGACACTTGACCGGGCGGGGCTGGCGGTCTTGCTGCCGTCGGAGTTGCCGGCCAACGACGGCGGTCTGGCGCTGGGCCAGGCAGCGGTCGCGGCCGCGCGGGCGCTTCGACGGACCTGAGCGATATACTATATACGATACTGGCAGCCGCAGGGGGAGAAGGAGCGGCAGGAACGAACCATGCAGATGCGTCCCGTGGGCGCTGACCTGCTGACGTTCGCAACGCTGCCCGGCACCACGCTGTCGGACGCCGTCACCGGCCTTGAGGCACGGACCACCAGGGTAAGCAAGGCAGGACGCAAGCCGCCAGAGACCTGAAGGGTCGTATCGGGCACAAAAAACCCGCGTTTCCTCGGATCCAATCACCTGGTTGCGGGGGTTGGAGGCGCAAAACCTGAACGCGCCCCTGGCGCGTGAAAGTGGCTTTGCGCCGAATAAAAACGAACCTGCGCAGTCTGCGCGCGGCGCTTTTTGGTGTCC
>JANQIJ010000042.1 GCA_028282185.1 Rhodospirillales bacterium | reverse complement strand
AGACAACCGGCGTTGCCATTAAATACAACGCCGTGCCGAAATCGGTGGCGGCGGCCGATGGTGGCGTGGGCGCCGGTGCGGACGAATCGAAAATGCCACTTTTGGAACACCTGAATGAGCTGCGCCAGCGGCTGATCTGGTGTTTCGTCGCGATCATCGTTCTGTTTTTCGCCGCATACGGCGTGGCCGAGCATATCTACGCTTTCCTTGTCCGGCCGCTGGCCGACGTCATGGAGGAATTGGGCGGCGAGCGGCGCCTGATCTTCACGGCGTTGCACGAGGCGTTCTTCACCTACATCAAGGTGTCATTCTTCGCCGCCTTGTTCATCGCTTTTCCGTTCATCGCCATCCAGTTCTGGGGATTCGTCGCGCCGGGCCTCTATAAGCACGAGAAAAAGGCCCTCGCGCCTTTCCTGATCGCCACGCCCATCCTGTTCTTCATCGGCGGCGCGCTGGTCTACTACTTTATCTTTCCCGTGGCCTGGAAGTTCTTCCTGGGCTTCGAAAGCGTCGGCGTCGACGGCTCGTTGCCGATCCAGTTGGAAGCCAAGGTCGATCAGTACCTGTCCTTGGTCATGCAACTGATCTTCGCCTTCGGCCTGTGTTTCGAATTGCCGGTGGTCATGACCCTTTTGGCCCAGGTCGGCGTGGTTTCGTCCAAGGGCATGCGGGCCAAGCGGAAATACGCCATCGTCGTCGCCTTCGTCGCCGCGGCGATCCTGACCCCGCCGGACGTGATCAGCCAGATCGGCCTGGCGATCCCGACGATCATGCTCTACGAGGTGTCGATCTATTGCGTGCGTATTATCGAGCGCAAGAAGGGGATCGATCCCGATGCCGAGGACGAGGACCTGGACGGTCTGGAAGACGACCCGCCGGCCGAGAAGGCGGCGGCGGGAACCGGCGACGATGACGATTGGGACAAGGACTTCGATCCCGATGACGGCGGCGGCACCGAACCCGGCAAGGGCAGCTAGCCGCAGCGGGCGGCGAATCCCTTCCTTTCGCTGGTCCGGGGCGGCGGGCAAAGATGCCGAGGCGGCCCAGCAACCCCCTGGTTTTCAGGTGCTTGGCGTCTGTCTCGGCGGCCCCTGGACGGCGGCGGGATGCCCGCCTATAAGGTCAAGACGTCGCCCGCGAACGGCAACCTCTATGCCTGGGGACCACCGGTCGCGCGGCATCTCGGCAGACTTTTCCGACGCTGAAACCGACGCCAGGACCGACCGATGTTCGATATAAAATGGATCCGCGAGAACCCCGATGACTTCGACGCCGGCCTAGCTCGGCGCGGCTTGGACCCCGCCGCCCGGCAATTGATCGACCTGGACACGCGCCGACGCGGCGCGGAAACCCGGGCCCAGGAAATCCAGACCGAGCGCAACGCCCTGTCCAAGGAGATTGGCGCCGCCAAGGCCCGCGGCGAGGACGTGGCGGACGTGATCGCCAAGGTCTCGCAATCGAAGGAGGCCCAAGCCGCCGCCGAGGCCGAGGCGCGGGACGCCCAGGCGGCGCTGGACGAAGCATTGGCCGGCCTGCCCAACCTTCCGGCGCCCGATGTCCCCGACGGTGCGGACGAGACGGCGAACGAGGAAATTCGCACCTGGGGCGAACCGCCGGCGTTTGATTTCGCGACCCGGGATCATGTCGCCATCGGCGAAGGCCTGGGCATGATGGATTTCGAGCGCGCGGCGAAACTTGCCGGGGCGCGGTTCGTCGTTCTGTCGGGCGCCCTGGCCCGGATGGAACGGGCGATCGCCAATTTCATGCTCGACGTCCATGTCAACGAACACGGCCTGACAGAGGTCAACCCGCCGACCCTGGTCAACGACGCCAGCATGTTCGGTACGGGCCAGTTGCCCAAATTCGCCGAAGATCTGTTCCATACGGAGGACGGGTATTGGTTGATCCCCACGGCGGAAGTCCCGCTGACCAATTTGGTGGCCGGTGAGATCGTCGATGACGACACCCTGCCCAGGCGTTTTGCGGCGCTGACCGCCTGTTACCGCTCGGAAGCCGGCGCCGCCGGCAAGGACACCCGGGGGATGATCCGCCAGCACCAGTTCATGAAGGTCGAAATGGTCACCGTTTCGGCGCCGGAAACGTCCGACGGCGAATTGGAACGGATGACCCAATGCGCGGAAACGGTGCTGCAGCGATTGTGTCTGCCGTACCGGATCGTCGTGCTGTCCACCGGTGACATGGGTTTCGGCGCGCGCAAGACCTACGACATCGAAATCTGGCTGCCCGGTCAGGACGCCTACCGCGAAATTTCCAGTTGCTCCAATTGTTGGGATTTTCAGGCCCGGCGCATGAAGGCGCGCTGCCGGGTGAAGGGCGAAAAGGGCACCCGCTTCGTGCATACCCTGAACGGTTCCGGGGTTGCCGTGGGGCGGGCCCTGATCGGCGTCCTGGAGAACCATCAGCAGGCGGACGGCAGCGTCCGCGTGCCCGATGTTCTGCGGCCTTACATGGGCGGGTTGGAGATCATCCAGCCGCCGGCCGTCGGCTGAGGGACGGCCGGCTCTAATGAGTCAGCGGATCGACTTGCGCCGAGCCCGGGTGTTGATTTCCAACGACGACGGCATCCATGCCCCGGGGATCAAGGTTCTGGAAAACGCGGTACGCGACATGGCCCGCGAGGTTTGGGTCGTGGCGCCGGAAAACGAGCAATCGGCGACCAGCCATTCCCTGACCTTGCGGCGCCCGTTACGCATCAGGAACGTCAGCGACGGACGGTTTGCCGTGGACGGCACGCCGACGGACAGCGTCCTTCTGGGCGTCTTGAAGGTGATGGCCGAGACGCCGCCCGACGTCATCATGTCGGGGGTCAACCGGGGCGGCAACTTGGGTGAGGACGTGCATTATTCGGGCACCGTGGCCGCGGCCATGGAAGGCGCGCTGCTGGGCATTCCATCGATCGCTTTCAGCCAGGTTTACGATGACAATCGCAACGTCATCTGGGAAACCTCGGAACGCTGGGTGCCCAAAATCCTGGAAGCCCTTCGGGATTACGAGCATGTGGCGGGCGGCCTGTTGAACGTCAACATTCCCGATTGTCCGCCAGATCAGGTCACCGGGATCGAGGTCGCCAGCCAGGGCAAGCGCAAGATCGGTTCGGACATCCTTCAAGGGACGGACCCTCGGGGCGAGGATTACTTCTGGGTCGGCATGCAACGGGATGAACAGCGGTTCCGCGCGGGTACCGACCTGGAAGCTTGCACGCGCAACGCGATCGCGGTGACGCCGCTCAGCCTTGATCTGACGGCGGCGGATCAGTTGGCGCGCCTCAGCGAGGTCTTGGCGTGAGCGCCGCGCCGGACTTGGCCCCTGGCCTTGCCGTGGAGCGGGCGGAACTGCTGGCCAGTCTGCGGCGCCTCGGTATCGGCGACGACCGGGTGCTCACGGCGATCGAGCGGGTGCCGCGGCAGGACTTTCTGGCCCAGGCCTTTCAGGATCGCGCCTACCGCAACCTGGCGTTGCCCATCGGTCATCAACAGACCATCAGCCAGCCCTGGGTGGTCGCGCGAATGACCGAGGCCCTGGAACTGAGCGATCGCTCGAAGGTTTTGGAGGTCGGCACCGGCTGTGGCTATCAGTCGGCGATCCTGGCCTTGCTTTGCCGGCGGCTTTACACCATCGAACGCCATGCGGGTCTGCTGACCGAGGCCGAGGCGCGATTTCGAGGCTATGGCCTGACCAACATCACGGCCCGGTTGGGCGACGGGTCCTTGGGCTGGCCCGAACAGGCGCCGTTCGACCGGATCATCGTCACCGCGGCGGCGGACGACGTTCCACCGATCCTTTTGGACCAACTGGCGACCGGCGGGATCATGGTCGTGCCTGTCGGCAGCGGTGACGCGGAACAGCGCCTCTATCGCATCGACAAGGGGCCGATCGGCCTGGAGATCGAGGACATGGGCGAGGTCCGCTTCGTGCCCCTGGTCCCCGGGATGGCCGAACAGTCGGCGGGTTGAGGCATGTGGTTCCGGTTCGCTCCGTCGGTTATTGTCGCGGCCGCGCTGATACTGGCGGCCTGCGGTGCTGCCGAATGGCCGCCGAAAGCTGACGGCGTCGAGGGGCCGGCGGCCGCGCCGGCAGCGGCGGGCCGCTCTGCCGGCAGCCTGTCGTTCATCGGCGCGGACGCCGTGCGCGTCGGTGCCGGCGATACGCTCTATGCCATTTCCCGGCGACACCGCGTCAGCCTGCGCGCCTTGACCAGGGCCAACGATCTGAAACCCCCTTACCGGCTTAATGTCGGCCAGCGCCTGGCCTTGCCGCAAGGACGTCGTCACCGGGTCGTGGCCGGCGATACGCTTTACGCCATCGCCCAGGCCTACGACGCCGACCCATACGCACTGGCACGGCTGAACGGATTGAAGCCCCCGTATTTGATTCGTGTCGGCGAGGTCGTGATGGTGCCCGACGCCGAACCGCCGCGGATTGCCGCCGCACCGGCCGGGTCCGTGGTCGAGAAGCGCCGCCTTGCCGCGCCCCGATCCGCGCCTTCGCCCCGATCCGCGCCTTCGCCGCGGTTTGCGCCACCGTCCGGGACGTCGCAACCGCCGGCGGCGGCGGACGCACCGCCGCGCCGCGCCCTGCCCCGAGGCCGGTTTCTTTGGCCCGTAGAGGGACGCGTCGTATCGCGCTTCGGGGTCAAGCAAGGCGGACTGCGCAACGACGGGATCAACATCGCGGCGCCGCAGGGCACGCCGATCCGGGCCGCCCGGGGCGGCGTCGTGGCCTACGTCGGCAACGAACTGCGCGGCTTCGGCAACTTGGTTCTGATCAACCACGGCGGTGGTTGGATTTCCGCCTACGCCCATGCCGACCGATTGACGGTGCGCAAGGGCGACAAGGTCGGTGCTGGGCAGAAGATCGCCACCGTCGGCACGACGGGCGGCGTTGCCCGGCCGCAATTGCATTTCGAGATTCGCCGTAACAAACGCGCCGTCGATCCCAAACGCCACCTCGACGCCCTTGCCGGTTAGGGCCGGCTGGCGGCTCAGTCCAGGCGCTTTCCCAGCCGTCCGGCCAGATTTTGGATGTACTGCCAGGCGACGCGGCCCGACCGTGACCCGCGGGTCACGGCCCATTCGTTGGCTTCGCGGCGCAGGTCGATGTCTTTCCCGTTCAGGCCGTAGCGTCTGGCATAGCCCTCGATGATCTTAAAATAGGTCTCCTGGTCGACGTTGTGAAATCCGAGCCAAAGCCCGAAACGGTCCGACAGCGAGACCTTTTCTTCGACCGCTTCGCCCGGGTTGATGGCCGTCGAGCGTTCGTTTTCGATCATGTCGCGGGAGATCAGGTGCCGCCGGTTCGAGGTCGCGTAGAACAGGACGTTTTCCGGCCGTCCTTCGATGCCGCCTTCGAGCACCGCCTTCAGCGACTTATAAGATGTATCGTCGCCATCGAACGACAGGTCGTCGCAGAACACCAGGCAACGACGCTCGGTGGTTCTGAGCGCCGCCAACAGGGCGGGCAGGGACGGGATGTCTTCACGGTGGATTTCGACCAGCACCAATCGTCCCGGCCGTTCTTCGTTGACCGCCGCATGCACCGCCTTGACCAGGGAGCTCTTGCCCGTGCCCCGCGCGCCCCAAAGAAGCGCGTTATTCGCGGGCAGGCCGTCGGCGAAGCGCCGGGTGTTCTCGGTCAATTGTTCGACCTGCAACTCGATCCCGCACAGCAGGTCCATGTCCACCCGGTTGACCTGGGCGACGGGCTCCAACGACCCCGTATCGGCGTGCCAGACAAAGGCGTCAGCGGCGTTCAGGTCGCTCTCAGGCGGCGTCGGCGGGGCCAGGCGGTCGAGCGCCTCGGCGATCCGTTGCAGCGTTCGTTGGGTTTCCGGGTCGGTCATGGCGGCGGAACCTACGCGCCCCTTGGGGGGACGTCAATCGTCTGTCGTTGGACGGGATGCGACCCCGTGGGGCGACATCGGTCCGGCGACCGGCCAGCGGGTCGTTAGACGGCCTGGCGGATCGCGGGAACCGCCGATCGCCCATTGCATTCCGGGGCCTTGCCGTTATAGTCCCGCGGACCCAAATATGACGATCGGTTGAACCCCGGACCTGCCGAAGGGTGAGGAGCCACAATATGTTGATTTCGCCTGCCTATGCCCAGGCCGCCGGAGGCGGTGGCGGCAGCGGCCTCGAAGCGTTCATTCCACTGATTCTGATCTTCGTGATCTTCTACTTTCTGTTGATCCGACCGCAGCAGAAGAAGATGAAGGAGCACAAGGCCATGCTGGAAGCGGTGCGGCGCGGTGACAAGGTGGTGACCGGCGGCGGGCTGTTGGGCACGGTGACCAAGGTCGCCGAGGGCGACGAAGTAACGATCGAGATCGCCGAAGGCATCAAGGTCAAGGCTCGAAAGAGCATGTTGGCCGCGGTCGAATCCAAGTCCGAGCCGCAGAAGGCGTCGAGCAAGGATAAGTCGGGCGACAAGGACAAGGGCGGCGACCAGGACAAGGGCGGCGACAAGGATAAAGCCGATGCCAAGGACGACGCCGCCAACGACGACGGCGACGGCGACAAGAAGGCCGGTGGCCTGCGCGGCCTGTTGGGCGGTAAGAAGGACGCTTGAGACCTTGTTTCTCGCCGATTTCCCTTTTGATCGCCTTGGCCTGACCCGGTAGCGCCCAATGGTTTACTTCGCCAAGTGGAAAATGATCTTGGTCGCGATGGTCTGCCTGCTGGGCGCGGCCTATTCGGCGCCCAACTTCCTGCCCAAATCGGCGACCGAGGGCCTTCCCGGCTGGCTGCCGTCGCAGCAGGTCAATCTGGGGCTGGACCTGCAAGGCGGTTCTCACCTGTTGCTTGAGGTCGAGATCGATCAAGTGATCGACGAATACCTGGAAGGCCTGGCCGACAGCCTGCGCAACGACCTTCGGCGGGCGCGCATTCGCGGCAAGGGTCTGGGCGTTCAGGGCGAAAGCATCGTGGTCACCATCGCGCAGGTGGAAGACGTCGAGCGGGCGCGCAACTTGGCCACGCGGCTTGAGCCGGGTGCCACGATAGATGTCGATGGTACCAAGATCACCCTGTCGCCGCAGGAACAAACCCTGGCGGAACGTCGGATCGCCGCGTTGCAGCAATCGATCGAGATCGTTCGCCGCCGGGTCGACCAAACCGGGACCAGCGAGCCGTCGATCCAGCGTCAGGGGGATAATCGCATCCTGGTGCAATTGCCGGGCTTGGACGATCCAGAACGGATCAAGCGATTGTTGGGCGAGACCGCGAAACTGACGTTCCATCTGGTCGATACTCGAAGTTCGGTCGCCGAAGCACAGGCCCGCGGACGGGTGCCGCCCGGGACCCTGTTGCTTGAGGCTTCCGAAGAGGATGCCGAGGTTGGGGCGCAGACTCATTACCTGATCAAACGGCGGGTGCTGGTCTCCGGCGAGGATCTGGTCGATGCCCGGCAAAGCTTCGATCAACGGACCAGCCAACCGGTCGTGACCTTCCGCCTGAATGCACGCGGCGCCAAGAAGTTCGGTGACGTAACGACGCAGAACGTGGGCCTGCCCTTCGCCATCGTGCTCGACAACAAGGTGATCAGCGCGCCGGTGATCCGCGAGCCGATCATCACCGGTTCGGGCCAAATATCCGGCCGCTTCACGGTGGATTCAGCACAAGATTTGTCCTTGCTGCTCCGCGCCGGGGCTTTACCGGCGCCGATTTCGATCCTTGAGGAACGCACGGTGGGCGCCAGTCTGGGCGCGGATTCCATTGAGGCCGGACGGATCGCCAGTATGGTCGGTCTGGTCGCCGTCGTCGTATTCATGGTCATCGCTTATGGCCGGTTCGGGCTGATGGCCGACATCGCCTTGATGTTCAATATGCTGTTGATTCTCGGCACGCTATCGATCATCCAGGCAACGCTGACCCTGCCCGGGATCGCCGGCATCGTTCTGACCATCGGCATGGCGGTGGACGCCAACGTCCTGGTTTTCGAACGAATACGCGAGGAAGTGCGGGCCGGGCGAACGCCGATCAGCGCTGTCGACGCCGGTTATGGTCGCGCCTTGACGACGATCATCGACGCCAACGTGACCACCTTGATCGCGGCTGTCTTGTTGTACGCCTTCGGCTCCGGCCCGGTGCGCGGCTTTGCCGTCACTTTGGCCATCGGCATTGCCACCTCGATGTTCACCGCGATCATGGTGACGCGATTGATGGTGGTTCTCTGGCTGCGACAGAAGCGGCCACAGGCGTTGCCGATCTAGGGAGAGGGGAGAGAGCGGATGTTCCAATTGAAAATGGTGCCCGACGACGTCGCCATCCCGTTCATGCCGTTCCGCAAGATTTTCCTGACATTTTCCGGTCTTGCCGTGGTCGCAGCCTTGCTCCTGATCTTCGGCAAGGGGCTTAACTTTGGCATCGACTTCAAGGGCGGTATCCTGATCGAGGTTCGGATGAGCCAGCCGGCGGACCTGGGCCAGATGCGCAGCCAGCTGGGCGGCCTTGGCCTGGGGGAGGTGAGTCTTCAGGAGTTCGGCCAGCCGACCGACGTGTTGATCCGCATTCAGCGCCAGGACGGCGGTGAGGCGGCGCAGCAGGCGGCGGTCAGCGCCGTCAAGGAGGCGCTTGGCGCGGGGGTTGATTATCGACGCACGGAATTCGTCGGGCCGAAGGTATCCGCGGAACTCCTCGCCGACGGCATCTTGGCGGTCAGTCTGGCAATCGCCGCCATGTTGGTTTACATCTGGCTGCGGTTCGAATGGCAGTTCGGATTGGGCGCCGTGATCGCGCTGACACACGACGTCCTTTTGACCCTGGGCGTATTCGCTTTGATGGGCTTTGAATTCAACCTATCGACCGTCGCGGCGGTGCTGACGATTGCCGGCTACTCGATCAACGACACCGTGGTGGTATACGACCGTGTTCGAGAAAAGCTTCGTAAATACAAAACGATGCCGATCCCCGACTTGCTCGATTTCGCGATCAACAAAACCTTGTCAAGGACTCTGATGACCTCTGTCACGACGTTGATCGCATTGGGCTCGCTGTTCTTCCTGGGCGGCGAAGTTATCCGTGATTTTTCCTTCGCCATGATCTTCGGCGTGATCATCGGGACATATTCGTCGATCTGCCTGGCCGTGCCGGTGCTGCTTTACACCAACGTCGCATCCCGCGCCCGCACGGGCCAGGGATCGGACAGCGACGGCGGCGAGGCCGCGGCGGAAGCCCAGCCGGGAACCCCCTGATCGCCCGACCGAACCGGAGGCAGCCATGCCCGGCCTTGATGTCACGCCTTCCGTGCCCGCCGGCCGCATGGTGATCCAGTCCTATGGCGGCGGCCGGTTCCGGGTTGCCGACCAGGTCTTCGAGACGTCGATCATCGTCGAGCGGGACCACTGCCGCGCCTGGAGCGCCACCAGCATCGGCGACCTGGATGCCCAGTCCCTGCACTGGGCCTTGACCAAGGGGGCAGACGCGCCTGTTGACCCGGGTTCGGCCGATGCCGCCCTGGTCCCGGGCGGCCCGCCGGAAATCCTGATCCTCGGTTGCGGTGGCCGGTTCGTCGCGCCGCCCACCGGGTTCCGGCCGGACATGAAAGCATTGGGGATCGCCGTTGAATGGATGGATACGGGCGCCGCCTGCCGGACGTTCAATGTGCTGCTGGGTGAGGAACGACGGGTCGCGGCGGCGATCTTGGCGATCGAGTGATCCTTGGGTCTTGACGGGAGCGCCATCGGGCCGCCGTCGACGGGTCGCAAATGCGCAGCAAACGCGTTGAAATTCACGGATTTTCAGGGTATTCTGCAAATT
>JANQIJ010000041.1 GCA_028282185.1 Rhodospirillales bacterium | reverse complement strand
CATCGAAATCGCGGGGAGGGGGGGAGCCTTCCCGTCGCAAGAATTAAGACGCCGGTCGGGCGCTGGTACGAAGAAACGTCATCTCCGGAAACAACCGGGAGGGATTGTGATCACAACCACTATGGAGACAGTGATGAGCGAGCAAAAGAAGACGCTCGGTCGCCGGGAGTTCCTCAAGAAAGCAGCCGTCACGGGCGGCGCCGCTGGCGTTGCCGCGGTTGCGCTTTCGCAGGGGTCCGCCGAAGCGGCCGTGGTTTCCGATGGCGGCAAGTCCGGCTATCGCGAAACCGAGCACGTTAAAACCTACTACGATTTGGCGCGGTTTTAACGGCACCCATTAACTCCAACATAGGAGAAAACTAAATGCTCACCAAAAAGAGCGACGGGGTTGCGAATGGCCCCCGTTTGAAGCAAGCGTTGGCCGGTGTGGTCGGTGGCTCGATGGACCGCCGGACCTTCCTGAAGCGTTCAGGTGTCACCGCCGGTGGCGCCGCGCTTCTTTCCGCTGCCCCGCTGGGCTTGGCCAAGCAGGCCAAGGCACAGGCGGCGGCGAAAGGCATGACGCAAGTCAAATCCGTTTGTACCCACTGTTCCGTCGGCTGCACGGTCATTGCCGAAGTCGACAAAGGCGTTTGGGTCGGACAGGAGCCTGGCTTTGACAGCCCCTTCAACCTGGGTTCGCACTGCGCCAAGGGCGCTGCGGTGCGGGAACACACCCATGCCGAACGTCGGCTGAAGTATCCGATGAAGCTGGAAGGCGGCAAGTGGAAGCGTATCAGTTGGGACGTCGCGATCAATGAGATCGGCGACAAGATGCTGGAGATCCGCAAATCCTCCGGCCCCGATTCGGTGTACTGGCTGGGTTCCGCCAAGTTCAACAACGAACAGTCGTACCTGTTCCGTAAGTTCTATGCCTTCTGGGGCACGAACAACGGTGACCACCAGGCGCGCATCTGCCACTCGACCACGGTCGCGGGCGTTGCCAACACCTGGGGCTACGGCGCCATGACCAACTCCTACAACGATATGCACAATGCGCGTGCCATGTTCTTCATCGGCTCCAACGCCGCGGAAGCGCACCCGGTCGCCATGCAGCATATCTTGAAGGCGAAAGAGCAGAACAACGCCGAACTCATCGTTTGCGACCCGCGCTTTTCGCGCACGGCCGCGCATGCCGATGAATTTGTCCGGTTCCGTCCGGGCACCGACGTTGGCCTGGTCTGGGGCATCATGTGGCACATCTTCGAGAACGGCTGGGAAGACAAGCAGTTCATCAAACAGCGTGTCTGGGGCATGGACCAGATCAAGGCCGAAGTGGCGAAATGGAATCCGGAAGAGACCGAACGGGTCACCGGCGTTCCCGGCTCGCAGCTTCGCCGCGTTGCCCGCTCGCTGGCCAACAACCGTCCCGGCACCATCGTCTGGTGCATGGGTGGCACCCAGCACACCAACGGCAACAACAACACGCGCGCCTACTGCGTGTTGCAGCTGGCTCTCGGCAACATGGGCAAGTCTGGTGGCGGCGCGAACATCTTCCGCGGCCACGACAACGTCCAGGGCGCCACGGACATGTGCATCCTGTCGCACTCGCTGCCTGGCTACTACGGCCTGAAGACCGGTTCGTGGAAGCACTGGGCCCGCGTCTGGAAGGTTGACTATGATTACCTCCTGAAGCGCTTCGCCTCGAAGAAGCTGATGGAAACCAAGGGTATTCCGGTCAGCCGCTGGGTCGACGGCGTGCTCGAAGACAAGAACAACATGGATCAGCCGGACAACCTCCGGGCCATGGTTCTTTGGGGCCACGCGGTCAACTCGCAGACCCGCCTGCCGGAAATGAAAAAGGCGATGGAAAAACTGGATATGATGGTCGTCATCGATCCGGTTCCGACCTTCGCCGCCGTCATTCCGGACCGTCAGGACGGCGTCTACGTGCTGCCGGCTTGCACGCAGTTCGAAACCTATGGGTCCGTGACCGCGTCCAACCGCTCCCTGCAATGGCGTGAAAAGGTCAGCGACCCGATCTTCGAATCGCTTCCCGATCACACCATCATCTACAAGCTCGCCAAGAAGCTCGGCTACGCCGACGAGATGTTCAAGAACATCAAGGTCGAGAACGATGAGCCGAACATTGAAGACACCACCCGTGAATTCAATGGCGGCATGTGGACCATCGGCTACACCGGCCAATCGCCGGAACGGCTCAGGGCGCACATGCAGAACCAGGCGACCTTTGACAAGACGACCCTGCGGGCGAACGGTGGCCCGGTCGACGGCGACTATTATGGCATGCCGTGGCCGTGCTGGGGCACGCCGGAACTCAAGCATCCGGGGACTCCCATCCTGTACGACCCCTCCAAGCCGGTCGCCGAAGGCGGTCTTTGCTTCCGGGCGCGCTTCGGCGTGCAGCGGAACGGCGACAACCTGCTCGCCGAAGGCTCCTATTCGGTCGGTTCGGAGATCAAGGACGGCTATCCGGAATTCAGCATGAGCGTGCTGAAGAAGCTTGGTTGGGACAAGGACCTCACGGCCGAGGAACTTGCCGTCATCAACAAGGTGGCGGGCGACAAGACCAACTGGAAGACCGACCTTTCCGGCGGTATCCAGCGGGTCGCCATCAAGCACGGTTGCGCGCCCTTCGGTAACGCCAAGGCTCGTGCCGTTGTTTGGACGTTCCCGGATCCGGTGCCGACCCACCGCGAACCGCTGTACACGCCGCGGCGTGATCTTCTGCCCAAGTACAAGACCTACTCGGACCGGAAGATGTATCGTCTGCCGACCATGTACGAGTCCATCCAGAAGAAGGACTTCTCCAAGGAGTTTCCGACCATTCTTACGTCGGGTCGCCTTGTGGAGTACGAAGGCGGCGGCGACGAGTCGCGGGCCAACCCCTGGCTGGCCGAACTGCAGCAGGACATGTTCTGCGAGGTCAATCCGATCGATGCCAACAACACCGGCATCAAGGACGGTCAGATGATGTGGGTCCACTCGCCGGAAGGCGGCAAGGTCAAGGTCAAGGCCCTGGTCACCGAACGTGTGGCGCCGGGCGTTGCCTTCATGCCGTTCCACTTCGGCGGTCACTGGCAGGGCAAGTCCTTGCGCGACAAGTATCCGGAAGGGGCCGATCCCTATGTGTTGGGCGAAGCGTCCAACATGTGCGGTACCTACGGCTACGACAGTGTGACCAACATGCAAGAAACCAAGGTCACCTTGTGCCGGCTCGAGACGGCCTAAGGTAAGGAGACGCAACAATGGCAAGAATGAAGTTCCTTTGCGATGCCGAGCGCTGCATTGAATGCAACGCCTGCGTCACCGCGTGTAAGAACGAGCACGAGGTGCCGTGGGGCATCAACCGCCGCCGGGTCGTCACGATCCGTGACGGCAAGCCCGGTGAGCGGTCCATCTCGGTGGCTTGCATGCACTGCTCTGACGCGCCGTGCATCGCGGTCTGCCCGGTGGACTGCATCTACACAACCGAGGAAGGGGTGGTTCTTCACTCCAAGGACCTCTGCATCGGTTGCGGCTACTGCTTCTTCGCGTGTCCCTTCGGCGCGCCGCAGTATCCGCAGGCCGGCAACTTCGGCTCTCGCGGCAAGATGGACAAGTGCACCTTCTGTGCCGGTGGGCCGGAAGAGGACAACTCCTCGGCCGAGTTCCAGAAGTACGGTAAGAACCGCCTTGCGGAAGGCAAGTTGCCGCTGTGCGCCGAAATGTGTGCGACCAAAGCTCTGCTTGGTGGCGATGGCGACATGGTGTCCAACATCTACCGCGAGCGGGTCGTGGCCCGTGGCTTCGGCTCCGGCGCTTGGGGCTGGGGCACCGCCTACGAACTGAAGGCGGGCTCGTAAGCTCCTAAGCTGGTAGGACCTAACTGGAGGGGTGTCCCGCCGCAAACTGTGGTGGGGCGCCCCTTCCGGTTATGTTGCCGGATTGGATTGTCGGGCGTTATGCGTCCTGGCGGTCTATTCGGCCAGATTCGCCGTTCGTAGATTGCGGCAGGCGCCGAGGATAACTAGGCCCGGTGGATCGCGCCGGGCTCAACAGGGTGCGTGTAAGGAAATAATGATGACGATCAAGTCGAATGCAAAGCAGAAGCCCGTCTTCCAGGGGCGCGTTGTCCGCTCGCTTGGGGTTGTCGCCCTGGTGGCGGTGGCGTTGACCGCCTGTCGTGCGGAAGAACAGGATCGGATGATCCGCTTTGAACCCGGGATCTACAAGGGCAAGCCGGACGCGCGGCTGTCGCGTGACCGCGTTGAGCAGCTCAGGGGCAGAACCCTCAGCCAGGGCGGCATTTCTCTCGGTGGCGGTGGGGGCTCTCTCGGCGGGGGCGGCGGATCAAGCGCCGGCACCGACGTGCGCGCGCCCATCGGGTTCAACGAGCGCGCTAAACCATAAGCGAATCCAAATCGTCCGGCCACGACGGCCGAGCACAGAATGCTGCGCGCTGGAACGCGCAAATTGGTAGGGGAAACGGACAATGACCGTGTCGATACTTCGTAAACTCGCCGGCGCCTTGGCGCTGGCGCTCATGGTGACCTACGGTGGCGCCGCGACCTTCACCGGCTCGCCGATGCTGGAGGTCAGTCAGGCCGAGGCGCAAAGCGGCGTCGCCGGCGAGATTCCGGGCAGCCCGCGGGGCGCCTTGTCCCAGGCGGAAATGTGGCGCGCCGTGCGCGGCGGGATCGAAGGCACGGTGTCCATTCCCGACCAACAGGCCGCCGTCCTGGTGCAGTCGGACGGTGAATTTTGGCGGGCGGTGAAGAACGGCCCGCTGAGCCAGTTCGGCGGCATTTTCCTGCTGATTTCGGTGGTCGCCATCGTGGCGTTCTACCTGCTGCGCGGGCGGATTCGCATCGACCACGGTCCCGACCCCCAGGGGCGGACGATCCTGCGCTTCAACGCGCTGGAACGGGCGGTCCATTGGCTCGTCGCGTCGAGCTTCATCGTTCTGGCGTTGACGGGCCTGAACATCCTTTATGGGCGCTACGTGATTTTGCCGATCATCGGGCCGGAGGCCTTCGGCACGCTGAGCTACTACGGCAAGCTGAGCCACAACTACCTGGGCTTTCCCTTCATGCTGGGCATCGTCATGATGTTCCTGCTTTGGGTTAGGAACAACATTCCCGGCAAACACGACCTGGTCTGGCTGGCGCAAGGCGGTGGGCTCTTTTCGAAGAACCTGCATCCGCCGTCCCCTCGGTTCAACGCCGGTCAGAAGCTTATTTTCTGGCTCGTGGTTCTGGGTGGTGGTTCTTTGTCGGCCTCGGGCCTTGCGCTGATGTTCCCGGATCAGATTCAGCCTTGGGCGGGCACCTTTGCCTTCATCAACTACTTCGGGGCCAACCTGCCGACGGATCTTTCGATGCTGCAGGAGACCCAGCTCTCGGTGATCTGGCACTCCTTCGTCGCCTTGGTGATGATCGGCATCGTGATCGGTCATATCTACATCGGTTCGCTCGGTATGGAAGGGGCGATCGACGCGGTCGGCTCCGGCCATGTGGACCTGAACTGGGCCAAGGAGCACCACAACCTTTGGGTCGAAGAGGAACTGGCCAAGGAAGGCGCCAGCGGCTCCCAGGGCGGCGCGCGACAACCGGCGGAGTAACCGACATCCCGCGCCGCGATCCGTGGATCGTTCGGTGAGAGCTTAAACGGCCCCTTCGGGGGCCGTTTTCCTTTGCTGGTTCCGACCTGGCGGCTTGCCCGGCCGGGGTCGCCGCTCTTGCGGTCTGGTCGCCGGATCTGGAAGCTGGGCCGGCGGTGGCGGCTGGTCGGTCGTCTCGGGCGCGCGCATTGCATCCGATCACCGCCGGTGGTTAATTGTCGTCATCGGGACCCAAGGGGCGCGGCCAGTGGGGCCATGCCATCCCCGTCAAAGCGATCCGAGACCGTAGCCATGACCGAAGATTCGTCGCGCACCATCGAAAAGGCGCTTGCCGTCAATCTGGACCCTCTGACCTACGGCACGATCGTCGAAATCGGCGCCGGCCAAGAGGTCGCCCGCTGGTTCTTTCAGGCCGGCGCCGCCGCCGGTACCGTGGCCAAGACCATGTCGGCCTATGACATGAAGTTTTCCGATGAGATCTATGGTGAAGCGCCGGGCCTTCGCTATGTCTCAAAGGCCCGGTTGGAGCGCATGTTGGAACGGGAATACGACCTGGTCGTTCAGCGGATCGAGGAACACCGCCCGGAAGGCACCCGGTTCTTCGCTTTTGCCAACACCGTCGCCGCCCAGGGCTTCAAGAAGCGCGACGAATGTCACGGCTGGTTGGGCGTGCGCCTGCAAATGGCGCCGAAAACCCAACCGGACGAGATCATCGTCCATGTTCGAATGCTGGATGAGACCAATCTGGAACAACAGGAAGCACTCGGCATTGTCGGCGTCAACCTGATACACGGCGCCTTCAATCATGCGTTCGAGCCGGTCAGGCTGTTGCACGGCTTGATGGACAATCTGCGCTGGGGCCGGGTCGAAATCGATCTTGTGGAGTTTCGCGGCCCGACGCTCGGCAAGATCGACAACCGCATCATGGCGCTCGAACTGGTCAAGGCCAGCCTGACCCGGGCGGTTTTGTTCGATGCCGACGGGCAAGTGGTCATTCCCGCCGATAGCTTCTACAAGAAGCGGGTGCTTGCCATTCGCGGCAAGTTCCACACGGTTGAGCAATCTGACATCGACCTGTTTACCCATGCCAAGATCCGCTTTCAGGATCAGTCCACGGATGGTGATGGCGAGATCATTTCCCTGGCTGAACTGACCATGGCCCAGTTGGCCAACGACAAGAAGGTCGATACCTCGGATTTCCTTAACCGGGTGAACCGCTTGTCGGACGCGGGCTATCACGTCTTGATCTCGGAATTCTTCCGCCATTTCCGTTTGCGTCAATACCTTGCCCGGTATTCCAGGGAACCGGCGGTTCTGGTGCTTGACGTCGAGGGCTTCGGCGAGGTTTTTCGCGAAGATTTCTACGACGGTCTCCCGGGCGGGATTCTCGAAGGGCTGGGCCAGTTGTTCCCGCCGAAAACCACGGCCTATGTCTATCCGACGCCGCCGTTTACCGGCTTTGAATCTTTGGATGAACTGCCGGTCACCGATAACCTGCGGCCGTTGGTGGCCTATCTCGCGGATCGGGGCCAGATCGAATTGGTTGCCGACTATCAGTCCGTGCCGGCATAGTGGACCCCACTCAGTGTTGGTTCTTCGGTCACGGCCGGCGGGAGGATGGTCTCATCTGCGGCCTGTGATCGGTGACAGCGCGCTGCGGCAACTTAATCGCCCGCGTCAATTCCCCACGCAAGAGTGCGGGGAAGGTCGAAGCTTTCCCGGCATTCCTGTTCGGTGAACCGTTTCGCTGTCCGCGGGCTATTTCAGCCGCACGTTGTCGGTCGAGAATTTTTCGCCGGCGGTCATGCTGACCGTATCCAAGGCGAAGGCCGCGACCACGGCGATGACAATGGCGGCTATGGTGCCGGTCCAAAAGGATTGCATGATGTTACCCCGTTATTGGTGTGTCTTCGGCAGCGCCGTTCGATGGACTTCGGCAAAGCCGGTCGCGCGCCCGCCCGTTGACCCATATATTATAACTTTGATCAACGAATTCAATATCTCACGGCTGGCGTTCGCGGTTTCTCCGATCCAATTCATGACAGATCGGGCGGCACCGTCTATGCTGTGCGCGCAACCGATTCGACCCAAGGGGAAAATCATGTCCGAAAGCGGCGCCGCCGACGCAACCCAAGCCTCGCAAGCCTTCGTCAAGCATTTGGAGGACAGCGGTTTTTTCAGCCAGATCAAGGATCTGGAAGGAAACCTCACGAAGATTGCCGAAGAATTGCAGACCTTCGGTCAGGCGGCCCAGGCCCGTATGGAGGAATCGGAGAATCTCGCGGCCCATATTCTGGCGATTGAATCGGTTCTGGCGGTTCTGCTGAAGGCCGCCGATGTGACGGAAGAGCAGGTCGCCGCCGAGGTCAAGGACAGAACGGCGGCGATTTCCGGCGTCGAGGAGGGCAGCCCCGCGGTCCACGCCATCGCCAAGGATATTCTCAGCCGTTCGGCTGATTAGGCATTTCCGCAGGCACTCCCGTTCACCGGCAAGACTTGGTTTACGTCGCGGGACGCTGCCTGCGCGTCGGCGGCAGATGGCAGACCCTTACATTGGCTGGCGAATGGTGAAGGCGCCGCGAATTTGGCCCGCCGAATAGCCGGTCGCCTGGTCGCCCGGGTAAAGCCGGTCGAGCGCCGCCTTGACCGTCGGCTTGATCGCGCCGCCGTGGCAGGCCAGGCAGGGCTTTTGCGCCACCGGGATCGCCTTCATGTATCGGAACTCCCGCTGGCCCGCGGTTTCGACCACTTCGTAGGCTTCCATCGTCTTCGGGTTGTCGCCGGCCCGCAATCGGGCCTCGAACCTCGTTAAAACCCGGGCTTCCCATGCATCCGGGGCGTTCGCGGGATTGCGTAGCTTGAGGCTGGTGCGCGCCATCTCCCAGCCTTTCTTTCGCGAAATGTCGGCGGCGATCAGGGTCGCGGTCTGGTGGCAGACTTCGATGGCGCCGGCGGGGCCGTCAGCCTTCAAGGCGGTGACTAGGTCGGCCTTGAGCGCGCCGGCGAATTCCTTTATCGCGGCGCGGCTTGCCGCCGCGCGTGCGGCCGGGTCGTCGGCCAGCGTCGAGGTTGGCGGAAAGATGAGGGCCTGGATAGCCAGGCATACGGTCAAGAGCAGGGAAAAACGCATAATGGGGGCTCCGGTCTGTTTCGACCGGTTATCCCGCGGTTGAGCCCGGCGTTCCTTGCTCCAGGTCAAGGCGGGCGCCCGTGGGCAAGGTCACGGGTTAGACGGAGCTATTATGTCCGAAGCCACCTTCGGCCGCTGGCGCGGCCTCGGGTTTTGACGTTCTTGTCTTGCGCAAAGCCACCTTCGGCCGCTGGCGCGGCCTCGGGCTTTGACGTTCTTGATCTTGCGCAAAGCCACCTTCGGCCGCTGGCGCGGCCTCGGGTTTTGCGACTATTCCGCCGCCTGGGCCGGGGCGTTCGCTTTTTCCATGCGTGCGGCGCAGAATTTGAATTCGGGAATCTTGCCCACGGGGTCGAGCTGCGGGTTGGTCAGGATGTTGGCCGCCGCCTCGTGGAAGCAGAAGGGAATGAAGATCATTCCGTCGGCCACGTCCCGGTCGGCCCGGACCTTCAATTCGATCTCGCCGCGCCGGGTCGTGACCTTGACCCGGTCGCCCGGACCTAATCCCATCTCGCCCATGGTATAGGGGTTGACGCCGACCACGGGTTCCGGTTCCAAAAGGTCGAGGACCGTCGCCCGCCGGGTCATGGCGCCGGTGTGCCAGTGTTCGAGCATCCGGCCGGTGGTCAGGATCAAGGGATACTCGTCATCCGGCAGTTCGTCCGGCGGGACGAGGGAGGCCGGCACCAGCTTGGCCCGGCCCGATGCCGTCGGGAAGCCGTCGCCGAAGATAATGTTCTCGCCGCGGCTGTCTTCCGACTTGCAGGGATAGATGATGCTGTCTTCGTTCTCCAGCCGCTCCCAGGTGATGTTGTCCAGAGACTTCATGGTCTTCTTCATTTCGTTGAACACGTCCTTGACGTGGGTGTAATCCCAACCGAGTCCCAGGCGATTGGCGATCTCCTGGATGATCCACCAGTCCTGTCGGACGTCACCGGGCATGTCGACCACCGGGCGGGCCAATTGGACCTGGCGGTTGGTGTTAGAAAAGGTGCCCCATTTTTCCGGGAACGCCGAGGCCGGCAGGACCACGTCGGCGTAATTGCAGGTCTCGGTGAAGAAGATGTCCTGGACCACGAGGTGTTCCAGTTTCGCCAGGGCTTCGCGGGCGTGGTTGGAATCCGGGTCCGACATGGCCGGGTTCTCGCCCATGATGTACATACCCTTGATCTGATATTCCAGGATGGCGTGGATGATTTCGACCACGGTGAGGCCGCGCTCGCGGTTCAGTTCCGTGCCCCAGAGTTCTTCGTAGACCTGGCGGATGTCGTCGGCCTCGACCGATTTGTAGTCGGGATAGACCATCGGGATCAGGCCCGCGTCCGACGCGCCCTGGACGTTGTTCTGGCCGCGCAGCGGGTGCAGGCCGGTGCCCGGGCGGCCGATATGTCCGGTGATCATCGACAGGGTGATCAGGCAACGGGCGTTGTCCGTGCCGTGGACGTGCTGGCTGATGCCCATGCCCCAGAAAATCAATGACTTTTCGGCGTTTGCATACTCCCGGGCGACCTCGCGGATGACATCCGCCTCGATCCCGCAGATCGGCGCCATGGCTTCCGGCGAGAAGTCCTTGATGTTCTCCTTCACGTCCTCGAAGCCTTCGGTGTTGGCCTGGATGTATTGAACGTCGGTCAGGCCTTCCTCGATGATCGTATGGATCATGGCGTTCAACAGGGCCACGTCGCGCCCGGCCGTGAACTGTAGGTGGCGGGTCGCGTGCCGGGTCAGCCCCTGTTTGCGGGGATCCATCACGTAGAGCTTGGTGCCCCGCTTGGCCGCGTTCTTAAGGAAGGTCGCGGCAACCGGGTGGTTCTGCGTCGGCCGCGCGCCGATCACGATGATCACGTCGGAATCCTTGGCGTCGTTGAAGGTTGCGGTGACGGCCCCGGAATTCATGCCCTCCATCAAGGCCGCCACGGACGACGCATGGCACAGCCGGGTGCAATGGTCGACGTTGTTGGTGCCGAAGCCCTGGCGGATCAATTTCTGCACCATATAAGCTTCTTCGTTCGACCCCTTGGCCGAACCGAAGCCGGCCAGGGCGTGCGAGCCGTCGCGGTCCAGGATCGTCTTCAGGCCGTCGGCGGCGCGATCCAGGGCCTCTTCCCAGGTGGCTTCGCGGAAATGGCTCAGCGGATCGGCGGGGTCGACCTCGAAATCCTTGGCCTTGGCGAGGCCGTCCTTGCGGATCAGCGGCTTGCTCAGGCGATGGGGGTGATCGATATAATCAAACCCGAACCGGCCCTTGACGCAGAGCCGGTTTTGGTTGGCGTAGCCTTCCTTGCCTTCGACGGCGACGATCTTGTTGTCCTTGACGTGGAAGGTGGTCTGGCAGCCGACGCCGCAATAAGGGCACAGGCTGTCGACCGAGCGGTCGGGCTTGCCGATATGGATTTGCCGATCATCGACCATGGTCGCCGGCATCAACGCGCCCGTGGGACAGGCCTGGACGCATTCGCCGCAGGCGACGCAGGTGCTGTCGCCCATGGGGTCGTTCATGTCGAACACGATCTGCGATTGATGGCCGCGGTTGGCCATGCCGATGACGTCGTTGACCTGGACCTCGCGGCACGCGCGGACGCAAAGGTTGCAATGGATGCAGGCGTCCAGGTTGACGGCCATGGCGGCATGGGAGCGGTCCGGCGCGGGCAGGGCGGCTTTCTGGTCGAACCGGCTTGCCGACAGCCCGGCGTTGTCCGCCCAATGCCAGAACAGGGAGTCCGGATCATGTGCCTGGCGCCGTTCCGGCTGGTCGGCGAGCAGCAGTTCGAGAACCATCTTGCGCGCCTTGGTCGCCCGTTCGTTGTCGGTGGTGACCTCCATCCCCGGGGTCGGTTCGCGGCGGCAGCTCGGCGCCAGGACCCGCTCGCCCTTGATTTCGACCATGCAGGCGCGGCAGTTGGCGTCCGGCCGGTATCCCGGCTTGGGCCGGTGGCACAGGTGGGGGATGGTGTTGCCCTGGCGTTTCGCGACGTCCCAAATGGTCTCGCCCGGGCCGGCCTCGACGGTCTGACCGTCAAGCGTGAATTGGATGGTATCGCTCATTGGATGTCCTCCGGGAAGAAACGCAAGGCCGACTGCACGGGATTGGGCGCCGCCTGGCCCAGGCCGCAGATCGACGCGTCGCGCATCGCATCGCTCAACTCATTGATTAGATCGGCATCCCAGGTCGGTTTGTCGATTAATTTCAGCATTTTTTCGCAGCCGACGCGGCAGGGCGTGCATTGGCCGCAGCTTTCGTCCTCGAAAAAGCGGATCAGGTTCTTGCAGATCTCGGTGATATCGTCCTTCTCGGAAAATACGACGACCGCGGATGAGCCGATGAAACAGCCGTGTTCGGCCAGCGTGCCGAAATCCAGGGGCTCGTCGCCCAGGCTGGCGGGCAGGATTCCGCCCGAGGCGCCGCCCGGCAGATAGGCCTTGAAGGTTTCACCGTCTTCCATGCCGCCGCAATGGTCGTCAATCAGCTGGCGCCCGGTGGTGCCGGCGGGCGCCAGCTTGACGCCCGGCTGCTTGACCCGGCCGGAAACGGAAAAGAAGTGCGGCCGGCCTTGGTCTTGATACCAATCGGGGCCGTTGGCGACGATTTCCGGCAGCCAAAAGACCGTTTCCACGTTGTTGATCAGCGTCGGGCGGCCCCAAAGACCGGCCTGGGCCGGGAACGGCGGCCGGTTGCGCGGCAGGCCGCGCTTGCCTTCGATGCTTTCCAGCATGCCCGATTCCTCGCCGCAGATGTAGGCGCCGGCGCCACGCCGCAGATGCAGGGCGATGCCGCCGTTCAGTCCCGCCGCCTCGACCTTGGCGATTTCGGTCAAAAGAACCTCTCGACAGGCCGGGTATTCGTCTCGCAAATAAATGTAGACCGCTTCGGCCTCGACCGCCCAGGCGGCGATCAGCGCACCCTCGATCACCTTGTGGGGCGCGGTTTCAAAACAGTAGCGGTCCTTGAACGTGCCCGGCTCGCCCTCGTCGGCATTGATCGCGACCAGGCGCGGCTTCGCCGCGTTCTTCATGAATCCCCACTTGGTGGCCGTCGGAAATCCCGCCCCGCCGAGGCCCCGGAGCCCGGACTTTTCAACGGTTTCAATGGTTGCGTCGCGGTCCCGAGCGCCCGATAGGCAATCGGACAGGACCGCGTAGCCGCCTTCCGCCTGGTAGGCCGCCAGATCCTGGTAATCCGGTAGGTCTTGAGTAAGCTGACCGGCATCGATCGCCGCCTGAACCGTTCCCACGTCCGCCTGGACGACCTGATGTTGTTTGACCACGGCGACGGGGGCCTTGTCGCAGGCGCCGACACAGGGCGCATGAACGATGCGCACCTCCGGCCCGACAAATGATTTCAGCTTCGTGATCAGGCCGTGGGCGCCTTTCATTTCACAGGTGATGCCGTCGCAGACCCGGACGGTCAGGGCCGGTGGCGCCGCCTCGCCTTCCTTTACCACGTCGAAATGATGGTAGAAGGTGGCAACCTCATAGACCTCGGTCTGCGCCAGACGCAGCTCCGACGCCAGGGCCGCCAAGTGCGCGGCCGACAAGTGACCGTGGGCGTCCTGAATAAGGTGCAGGTACTCGATCAAGTATTGCGCTTGCCGCGGACGGTCGGCCAGGAGCGCGTGGACGTCATTCAGCGCGCCGTCTTCCAACTGGCGACCTTTGTGGAAATAGTTCGATTTACCCGGGCGGTTGGCGGGTTTCGCGGCCGTGGCGGTGGACATGGACGCTGTTTCCTTTCGTCTGCCGCCCGATCGAACGCCGAGCGATCATTGCAGGACCGGACGGCATTCGCGTCCTTATCCTGTCGTTGTCTTTCAGTTAGTCTGTAACTTCAATACACGGGACACGGCCCATCGGGATCATTGTTGCACCGTTCGTTCGAATAGGGAGATTGATTCTTCAAATGGGAACATTGGCGCCGCCAATTTAATTGGCCTTTCGTCGGTATGCCGGCGACCTTGAAACCCGACATTGGTATTTTGTATACCACGCTTACGATGTCGCGTCCATGGCCGATCAACGGGTCCGGCGATGATGCCGTTTCGGTGCCGTGGTGGCGCCCGAAGGACGTTTCCGCGGGCCGCTCGCGGCAATCGCCGTCGCTGGCGGGATCGCCCCTTGTTCGGCGGCGGCACCTGCCCCATAGTCGGCGGCGCCGTCGCTGTCGCGGCCCATCGGGGCGGTCATCGGCGGGCCGGTCCGTCCTTTTGCCGGAGAAACCGATGTCCGAAGACGCGATTCGTTTGGCGCAGTTGTTGTGTTCGCGCCTGTGTCACGATTTGGTCGGCCCTGCGGGAGCCGTGAACGCGGGCCTTGAATTGGCGAAAGATGGCGGCCTCGATCCGGCGACTCTGGAAATGACCGAGCGGAGCGCCGAGGAAGTGACCAACCGATTGGCGTTCTTCAGGGTCGCCTTCGGTGCCGCCGGCGGCAAAGTCTCTGCCGAGGGCACCTTGAGCCTGCACGAGGCCCGCGGTCTGATCGAAAGCCTGCTGGTGTCCCGCAAGGTCGCGCTCGAATGGCCGAACGATGCCGCGGGTCCGGACGCTTTGCCGGCCGGGGCCGGCAAGGTTCTCTTGTTGCTGGTTCTGGCGGCTGCTGAATGCTTGCCGCGGGGCGGCGGCGTTTCGGTGCATGTTGCCGCCGTGGCCGAGGGTATGGGCCTGGCCATCGTCGCCAAGGGCGACGGCGCGCGCCTGCGTCCGGATGTCGCCCAGGCCTTGGCCGCCGCTGATCCAGACCAGGTGTCGGCACGCAATGTGCATGGACATTATGCGGCCGTGTTGGCGGCTAGTTTGGGCGGGCGGTTAGAGGTCTCGGACGCTGTCGCCGACGAGGTTCGCCTGATGTCGGTGTTTCCGCCGGTCGGTGGCGCAGGGCCTTAGCCCAGTGACGTTCAGAGGCAGACCATGGCGGGCCGACCTAGCCTTCAGTCATAGGTCGATTCGGGGTGATTTCGTTTGCCGCAACAGAGGATTACGATTAGATTTTGCCGAACCGATAAGATCCAAGTTCAAGATCGGCAGGCGGCGAGCGCCGGCCTTGTTGGGGATCACGGCACAACCATTGAATGGTGCGTGACGCTTATTATCATGTGCCCGCGACGGCGGATGGAACGGGGGACCGCGCGGCACGAGTTAGAGACGGGGCAAGTCCCGGGGAGCCTGTAGCAAGATGGACGATCTGTTAACTGAATTCCTGACCGAAACTTCGGAAAGTCTGGCTGTTCTCGACGTCGAGTTGGTCAAATTCGAACAAGAGCCCGACAACAAGGAAATCCTCGGTAACATCTTCAGACTGGTTCACACCATCAAGGGGACCTGCGGGTTCCTGGGCCTGCCCCGGCTGGAGGCCGGGGCCCATGCGGGCGAGAACGTTCTCGGCAAGTTCCGCGACGGTGAGTTGGAAGTGACGCCTGAGGCGGTGACCCTGATCCTGAAGTGCATGGATTGCATCCGCGATCTCTTGGGACAACTGGAGGAGACCGGTCAGGAGCCGGACGGCGAAGATCGCGAACTGATCGACGCGCTTAACGCCCATGCCGAAGGCCGCTCGGCGGCAGCGCCGGCGCCCGAGGCCGCTCCCGCCGCTGAAGCGCCCGCGACCGACGGTTCGACTCCGACCAATGAATTCGGCGCACCGGTCGCGGCCGAACTGTTGGCCGAGGTCGAAGAAGCCACTGCCGCCGGTGTCAAAGCCGCGACTCAGGCGGAGCTTGACGCCGAATTGGCCGCTGAACGCGAGGCCGAGGCAGCGAAAGCGTCCACGCCGGCGACCAACGAACACGGTGCGCCGGTGGCGCAAGAATTGTTGGCCGAGGTCGAGGCGGCGACGGCAGCCGGGGCCCGTGCCGCGACGGAAGCCGAATTGAATGCCGAAATGGCCAAGGAGCGCGAAGCCGAGAAGGCCGCCAAGGCGGGCGTGCCGGCGCCGGCGGAAAAGAAGGAAGCCGAGAAGAAGGACGCCGGCAAGGCCGCTGCCGCCGGTGGCGGCGCGGGCGTTGCGGCATCGTCGATCCGCGTCAATGTCGACGTATTGGAAGACCTGATGACCCTGGTCTCCGAATTGGTTTTGACCCGTAACCAGCTTTTGCAGATGGTGCGTGGCCTGGACGACAGCGAGTTCACCGTCCCGCTGCAGCGCCTGTCGCACATCACCACCGACCTGCAGGAAGGGGTGATGAAAACCCGCATGCAGCCGATCGGCAATGCCTGGGCGAAGTTGCCGCGGATCGTCCGCGATCTGGCCGTCGAATCGGGCAAGAAGATTGAACTGGTCATGTTGGGCGCGGAGACGGAACTCGACCGCCAGGTGCTCGAATTGATCAAGGACCCGCTGACCCATATGGTGCGTAATTCGGCGGACCATGGCCTGGAAGACATCGAAGGCCGGGTCGAGGCGGGCAAGTCTGAAACCGGGACGATTACCCTCAATGCCTATCACGAAGGCGGCCACATCATCATCGAAATCGCCGACGATGGGCGTGGCCTGAACATCGAACTGATCAAGCAGAAGGCGCTCGACAACGGTTTGACCACGGAATCGGACCTGGAAGGCATGACCGATCAGCAGATCGGTATGTTCATTTTCAAGGCCGGCTTTTCGACGGCGGAAAAAATCACCAACGTCTCGGGTCGTGGCGTCGGCATGGACGTGGTCCGTACCAACATCGAGAAAATCGGTGGCACCGTTGAACTGAAGACCACTCCAGGCAAGGGGTCGACCTTTACCATCAAGATCCCGTTGACACTGGCCATCGTTTCGGCGTTGATCGTCGAATGTTCGGGCGAAAGGTTCGCCGTGCCGCAGATCAGCGTCCTTGAACTGGTGCGCGCGTCGAAGCAATCGGAATACGCCATCGAGATGATTAATGATTCGGCGGTGCTGCGGTTGCGCAACCGGCTGCTGCCGCTGATCGCCCTTCGGGAGCTTCTGAACCTCAAGGATCCAACCCCGGCCGCCGCGGATGGCAATGGCGCCGAAGAGGCGGAAGACGCGGAAACGGCCGACGTCCCCGCGGTCCAGGCGACCGGCACGGATTTGACGTCGCTGGAAAACCTGGCCGACGACGAAGAGGTCTTCATCGTCGTTACCCAGGTCGGATCCAACACCTTCGGCATCATCGTCGATCGCGTGTTCGATACGGAAGAAATCGTCGTCAAGCCGGTGGCCCCGATCCTGCGCGATATCACTTTCTATTCGGGTAACACGATCTTGGGCGACGGCAGTGTGATCATGATTCTGGACCCCAACGGGATCGCCGAAGCCGCCGGAGAAATGGACACCGAACACCGCTCGGAAGCCGACATCCAGGCGGTTTCCGCCGACGAGGAAAAGACCTCCCTGTTGGTCTTCCGGGCCGGTGGCGACGAACTGAAGGCGGTGCCGCTGGCGCTGGTCGCGCGCTTGGAAGAGGTCGATCTGGAAGAGACCGAAACCTCGCACGGTCAGGTGATGGTCCAGTACCGCGACCAACTGATGCCGCTGATCCCGTTTTCGGCGGCGCATGAGTTCAGGGAATCCGGCCGCCAACCGATACTGGTGTTCACCGACCGGGAACGGTCCATGGGCTTGGTTGTCGACGAGATCGTCGATATCGTCGAGGACCGGCTGAAGATCGAGCTGACCGCTGATGTGCCGGGTCTGATCGGCAGCGCGGTGATCGCCGGCAAGGCAACCGACGTGATCGACGCCGGCTACTTCTTGACCCAGGCGTTCTCCGATTGGTTCGGCGCTGCCGATTCCGCGATCGCCTTCGACGACGGCGGTAGCGGGCGGCGCAAGGTCTTGTTGATCGACGACAGCCCGTTTTTCCGCAACCTGCTGACGCCCTTGCTGTCCGTTGCTGGATGGCAGGTGACGACCCTGGAAAGCGCCGAGGAAGCCCTTGAAATGCGCGATTCCGGCTTGGATTTCGACGTCATCATAAGCGACATCGAAATGCCCGGCATGAGCGGCTTTGATTTCGCCGGTGAAGTCCGCAAGGGCGGTGCCTGGGAGAACGTGCCGCTCGTGGCGTTGTCCGCCCATGCCACCAGCGCGGATTTCGAACGCGGCCGAACCGCAGGATTCAACGACTACGTGGCCAAGTTCGACCGTGAGGGATTGGTCAGTTCGCTGGCCCAGACGGTGGCCAGCGCCGCCCATAACGGCGCGGAATAGGCATCATACGTCCAGCGCTAATTTCGCGCCCAGGGACGTTGTTTGTTGCAGAGTTGGGGCCAGTCCTGGTATCCCAATTCCAGGGCGTGCAGCGCCTTCCGGATTGCCCCGGTCCGTTCTGGCTGGCAAGCCTGCGGTCCACGCGGTAGCCGATGAAATGTAAAGCGGATGGTCCCATGAAATCTTGCCTGATCGTTGACGACTCAAAGGTGATCCGGATGGTGGCCCGGAAGATCCTTGAGGAACTGAAGTTCGAAACCGTGGAAGCCGCCGACGGTCAACAGGCGTTGGACGCCTGCCGGGAAAAGCTTCCCGACGCGGTCCTGCTCGACTGGAACATGCCGGTCATGAGCGGCATTGAGTTTCTGCGCGAACTGCGCAAACTGCCGGGCGGCGGCGACCCGATCGTGGTTTTCTGCACCACCGAAAACGACATTCAACACATCCAAGAGGCCATTGAGGCGGGCGCCAACGAGTACATCATGAAACCCTTCGACAGCGAGATCATTCAGGCGAAGTTCTCGCAGGTCGGATTGCTGTAGACCCGCCCAGGACGGCAGGCGCTCGCTGGTGTCGACCCTCGGTCAACAAAGGCTAAATCATGTCGGATGACGATGTCCGCGTAATGTTGGTCGACGACTCTGCGGTGATCCGCGGTCTTATCGCTCGCATGATCGAAGAAGAGCCGGGACTAAGGGTCGCGGTTTCCGTCGGCAACGGCCAGATGGCGGTCGACCGCCTGAAGACCGATCCTGTGGAAGTCATCATCCTGGACATTGAAATGCCGGTGATGGACGGCTTGACTGCTATTCCGTTGCTGTTGGCGATCAAGCCCGACGTCAAGATCATCATGGCGTCGACCCTGACGGAGAAGAATGCCGATATCAGCATGCGGGCAATGCGGGCCGGCGCCGTCGATTATGTGCCAAAGCCCACATCGACTCGGGAAATTTCTGGCGGTGACGATTTCAAGCGCGAACTGCTGGAGAAAATTCGCGCACTCGGTCTGGTCACCCGCCGTCCGGCGGCTTCCGTCCCGTCCACCACAGGTGCCGACGTCAAGGCGGCAGCCAAGCCGTTGCATGCCGGCGAGGTTACGTTGCGCCAGCCGTCGTCCGGACGTGCCCGGGTGCTTGCTGTCGGCAGTTCCACCGGCGGTCCCCAAGCTTTGTTCCAGTTCTTTAAGGACGTGCGCCCCGACGTCAATGTTCCGGTCGTCGTCACCCAGCACATGCCGGCGACGTTCACCAAGATCCTCGCCGATCATATCCAAAACGCCACTGGGTGGCCGTGTACGGAGGGCGAGGATGGCATGCCTTTGGTGCCGGGGAATATCTATCTTGCGCCGGGTGGATTTCACATGACCGTGGCGGCGGCCAATGGCGGCCATGTGTTGAAGACCAACCAGGATCCGCCGGAGAATTTCTGTCGTCCCGCCGTCGACCCAATGCTGCGCAGTGTGGCCACGGCCTTCGGCGGGGCCGCCTTGGTGGTTATATTGACCGGTATGGGATCTGACGGCCGTGAGGGCGGCCGGATGGTCGTCGACGCGGGCGGCAGCATCATGGCCCAGGACGAGGCGACCAGTGTCGTTTGGGGGATGCCGGGCGCCGTGGCCACGGCGGGCCTTTGCGAAGCAGTCCTGCCGCTGAACGACCTGGGGCCTAAGGTGATGAGCAGGCTCAAGACGGGGGTGGCATGAAACCGGACGACTTCCAATTCATGGCCGACCTGCTGAAGGACAGATCAGGTCTGGTGCTCAACGAGGACAAGGCCTACCTGCTGGAAAGCCGGCTGATGCCCGTGGCCCGCGCCCATGACATCAAGGGCGTGGATGAACTGATCGGCGAGATTAGGGCGTCGAAGAAGGAAGACCTGATCGTCGAGGTGACCGAGGCGATGACGACAAATGAGTCGTTTTTCTTCCGCGATATCAAGCCTTTCGATCTGTTCAAGGATCACGTCTTGCCGCATATCATGGAAAAATGCGCGGCCAAGAAATCGTTCCGCATCTGGTGTGCCGCGGCGTCCAACGGACAGGAACCCTATTCCTTGGCGATGATCCTTAAGGAAGAAAGCGCCAAGCTGGCCGGTTGGCGATACGAGATCGTCGGAACCGACATTTCACGCCAGGTTCTGGAGAAAGCCAAGAACGGCCTCTATTCCCAGTTTGAGGTCCAGCGCGGCCTGCCGATCACCATGCTGGTGAAGTATTTCGACAAGGCCGACGATCAATGGCAGCTAAAGCCTGAAATCCGTGGGATGGTCGAATACAAATACTTCAACCTGTTGGAGAATCTGGCGCCGCTTGGCGAATTCGACATCGTCTTCTGCCGTAACGTGCTGATCTATTTCGACCAGCCGACGAAGGGCAAGGTTCTGGACGGTATCAGCCGCCTGATGCCGGATTACGGGATGCTGTTCTTGGGCGGTGCGGAGACGGTTCTCGGTGTATCCGAGAAGTTCAAACCGGTTCAGGGGCAGCGCGGCGTCTACGAGCAAACCAACGGATGACCCCCCGGTCAACGGCCCGCGTCATGCGGCGCCCCGCAGGCCGAAAGTAGTTCCCACAACGATCTGACTTTGATGTCGGCCCGACTGTCGGTTCGGCCTAGGCGCTGGCCGCTTGCTTGGCTTCCGGTTCCGGATCGCGCAGGACATAGCCGCGGCCCCATACCGTCTCGATATAGTTGTCGCCGCCGGTCGCGGTCGACAGCTTCTTGCGCAGCTTGCAGATAAATACGTCGATGATCTTGAGTTCCGGTTCGTCCATGCCGTTGTACAGATGGTTGAGGAACATCTCCTTGGTCAGGGTCGTGCCCTTGCGCAGGCTCAAGAGTTCCAGGATGCCGTATTCCTTGCCGGTCAGGTGGATCGGTTGGGTGTCGACCTCGACCGTGCGGGTGTCCAGATTGACGGTCAGGCGACCGGTCTCGATAACCGATTGGGCGTGGCCCTGCGAGCGGCGGACGATCGCCTGGATACGGGCCATCAGTTCTTCCTTGTTGAATGGCTTGGTCAAGTAGTCGTCGGCGCCTGAGCCCAGACCCTTCACCTTGCTTTCCGATTCCGTCAGGCCAGACAGGATCAGCACCGGCGTATTGATCCGCGAATCACGCAGCCGGCGCAGTACCTCGAAGCCGTCCATGTCCGGCAGCATGATGTCCAGAACGATGATGTCGTAGTCGTAGAGCTTGCCGATCTCCAGGCCGTCCTCGCCCATGTCGGTGGTGTCCACCACCATGTTGGCCGATTCCAGCATCAGCTTGACGCTTGCTTGGGTCGAGGGGTCGTCTTCGACGAGAAGAACACGCATGATTGAGGGCTCCAATCGGACCTATTAACCTTTGTTAACCATACCTTTGGCTGGGAATCGGTGCAAGTCAGCCCGGTCAGCGGCGGGAAAATCCTTTTATGGTGAAGGCTTTAACACTCCTTCAATGGTTATCGGTGATAGTATGGCCAATAGCTAAAAACGCCCTTTGGATTCGCGGAATCCCCCTTGCGCAATGTCGTCGACAGTATTTTGAGCGAGATCGATCGCCATCCGGCGGAAATGCATTTCGGCCGCGTGGCCAACGTCGTCGGCCTGTTGATCGAGGTCGCCGGACTGGATGGCGCGGTTTCCGTCGGCGACCATTGCGTGATCCATGCCCGTGGCGATAACCGCACCGCCTGTGAAGTCGTCGGCTTTCGTGACGGTCGCGCGCTGGTCATGCCGTTCGGTTCCGTCGACGGAATCGGCATGGGCGCCCGGGTCGAGGTCGGCGGCGCTGAACCCCTGGTCCATCCGGCGCCGGCTTGGTTGGGGCGGGTGGTCAACGCCTTCGGCCAGCCGGTGGACGACAAGGGGCCGCTGCCCGCCGGTGGCCAGTCCTACCGCATCCACGCCGATCCGCCGCCCGCCCACGAACGTAACCGCATGGGTGGCAAGGTCGATCTTGGCGTTCGCGCCATGAATACGTTCTTGACCTGTTGCCGGGGCCAACGCTTGGGCATCTTCGCCGGCTCCGGGGTCGGAAAGTCGACTTTGCTGTCGATGATGGCGCGCAACACGGATGCCGAGGTCAGCGTCATCGGCCTGGTTGGGGAACGCGGTCGCGAAGCCCGGGAGTTCATCGAAGATCATCTGGGTGAAGAAGGCCTCAAGCGCTCCGTCGTCGTCGTCGCCACCTCGGACGAACCGCCGCTGGTCCGTCGTCAGGCCGCCTTCATGACCATGACCGTCGCCGAATACTTCCGCGATCAGGGCGCCAACGTGCTCTGTCTGATGGACAGCGTTACCCGCGTCGCCATGGCGCAGCGGGAAATCAGCCTGGCCGTGGGCGAGCCGCCGGCGTCCAAGGGTTATACGCCGTCGGTTTTCGCCCTGTTACCGCGCCTGTTGGAGCGTGCCGGGCCGGGCCGTCCGGGCGAGGGAGACGTGACCGGCCTGTTCACCGTTCTGGTCGAGGGCGACGACCACAACGAGCCCGTGGCCGACAGCGTCCGCGGCATTCTGGACGGTCATGTGGTGCTTGACCGGACCATTGCCGAGCGCGGTCGTTACCCGGCGATCAACATCCTGCGCAGCGTCAGTCGGTCGCTGCCGGCCTGCAACACGGCGCCGCAAAACGCCGTGATCCAGCGTGCCCGCCAGCTATTGGCGGTCTACGAGGACATGGCCGAATTGATCCGCCTGGGCGCCTACCGCCGGGGCAGTGACCCTCAGGTCGATGAGGCTATTCAGTACTATGACGGAATCGATGCCTTCCTTGGCCAGGAAATCGACGAGGCCACGGACTTGGATCATTGTTATCAAATGCTGGCCCAGACCCTGAACATGAGCTTGGACGATCCGGCGGCGGCGGAACAGCTCGCGCCGGCCGAGGACCCCGCGGCGGCCAACGCGGCCCCGGCCGAAGGTGGGTAATCCGTGGCCGGCCTGAAGAACCTGATCCGATTGCATGAATGGACCGTTGACGAACGGCGCCGGGAACTCGGTGTACACCTCCGCTTGTTGTCGGAATTGGACCAGAGCGTCGCCGACCTGGAAGCGGAACTGCAACGCGAACAGGCCCTCGCCGGGTCCGGCGCCGACGGCATGAACATCACCTTCATGGCCTATTTCGAACAGGTCCAGAAACGGCGCAAGCGCCTGCAGGCCCGCATCCGCCAGCAGGAACAGGAAATCCAGGACGCCCGCGACATCCTCGGCCGCGCCTATATGGAACTGAAGAAATACGAGGTCGCCCAGGAAGTGCGCGACCGCAAGGAAGCGTTGGAGGAAGCCCGGCGCGAGCAGGAAGCGCTCGACGACGTGGGTCTGCAGCTTTATCGCCGGCGTCAGGCCGGCTGAGCCATCGCCGCAGGAATGAGTCCCGTTGCTGACCGATCTCGCATACACTTTGCAGGTATCCGCTTGGCCGCCGCATTACCGCCATGCGGTTCATTTGATTGAATAGGGGGATTTTTGACATGCAACGCATCGTGTTCGCGGTTCTGTTTGGCTTCGCCGTGGTCTTGATTTCGGGCAACGACGCGTCCGCCAGCAAGCGGGCTCAGGCCTGCGCCGCCGAGGTCGAGAAGGCCAGGGACATGCCGGTTTTGGCGACCAGCCGCGGGCAAAACGAGAAGGTCGATAGTTTTCTCAGTCGGGCCAAGGACGCCGCGGCAAACGGCAAAGGCAAGAAATGTGAGAAGCTCTTGAAAAAGGCGATGCGTTTGATCGAAGGCGGTTGACCGAGATCGGCGTCCAACCTCTCCGCGATTTTGGCCTGCCGCCGCGACCTCATCAATACCGGGGGGCGGGGGGAAACGCTTTGGCCTCTCCCAAACCCCGGGCCGTTCCGCGCAGACGGTCCGGCGCGGTTCACACCTTGGGCAGCAAGCCCAGGAGCGACGGATTGTCCCAGTTGGGTTGCCGGTCTTCCATCATCACCTGATGGCCGGGCGCGGTGCCCGGGCCTTCGCCGCCGGCATGGCGGGTCACGACCTGGGTCCAGCGCGGCACCAGTTCGTTGCTGACATCGCCCAAAATCGTCGTCGCCAGGGCTTCGTGGGTTTCCCAGTCCACCTCCCTGAGCGCCCGTAGGTAGCCGATGAAACCCGCCGGCGTGGCGATCAGCGCATCCGGAACATAGCGAAGCACGACGGAAACCTGGCCGATCGTGCCCGACGGCGGCAGGCTGCCGGTCAACGTCGCCACGTAGTCGATGGTTTTTTCCGGATTGACCGTGGGGGCCAAGTTTTGCCGTCGTTGCCAGACATCCATGTGCCGCGCTCCCGTTCAAACCACCAGGCCGACACCGCCGGCCTTTTCCGGCGGCGGGGCGATGTCGATGAAATTCGCCGGTTTCGATTGGAATCCGACGCCGCCCTGATAACCGGTGATCTCGCCGGCTTCCTCATACAGCCTGCGGATATCGTTCTTCATTTCCGGCGGCAAATGGTTGTCGGACCGGACCACCATGTCCATGCGCCGCCGCGACGGGTTGACCAGGCCGTCCAACTGGACATGGCCCAACTTTGAAAGCGTGACGTCGACGACGAAGCGGGTGCCGGCGTTTTCCGGATCGTCTTGATCTTCCTCGTCCTCCTGGCGCCGGGTAATAAGGCGAATCTGCTCCAGGGCCTGGCCGTTGTGGAACGGGACCATGGCCGTCCGCCATTCGCCGGATACCGGCTCGTCCGCCAGGCGCGCCAGTTGGCCCATGTCGTCGTGCAGCCGGTTGAGGGCGCCCGGATTGATGCGCTGCAGAACCCGCATCGGCTGATCCCCCAGCCACGACCGCAGATCGCCGCCGCGCAGCGCCGTCAGGAAAAACAACATGTTGGTCGCGAGCGTGGCGTCAGGCCGCGGCAGGGCCGTTTGCACCAACTGCGCCGCGGCATTGGGCGCGGCCTGTTCCAAGACATCCAGGGTCTCGCGCAACGCCGGCCATTCCCGGTTCAGGAACAGCGCCTGGCGCAGGGAGAACTTGCTGGCGTCGAGCAGGGGCTGGTCCGCTTGCGGCGGCAGCGGCGCGGAGGTGACGGTCAGGGCGACCCGGGTTCCGGCCGGCGGGGTGTTGCTGCCGTTCAACGCGACCGGGCCGAGGACAGTGTCGATGATTGGCTGACCGCCCGAAACCGCGGTGGTGACGATGCCGGTCAGGGTTTGGCCCTGGACGACAAGGGCTGAACCGCTGGGTGGGCTCACCGAGGCGGCGCCGCCCGGTGGCGGCGCTTGGACCGCGTCTA
>JANQIJ010000034.1 GCA_028282185.1 Rhodospirillales bacterium | reverse complement strand
GCCGATCGCCTATGTCACCGGTGCCTGGTGCCGGGTTTTCAGCACGGCGGAGCCGCTTTTGGCACCCGACACGGTACGCATGGCGCGAAAAAAAATGTTCTTCAGTTGGCGCAAGGCCGCGGATGAACTGGGCTATGCCGCGCGGCCGGGTGCGCAGGCCATCGCCGACGCGGTCGACTGGTTCCGCGCGAACGGGTATATCCGCTGATGCCCGGGCCCATGCCTGTTTGGCGGTGCGGGGGCCAAAACAATGAAAAGGACCAACGCCTGTCATGAAAGCCGTGATGCTGGCCGCCGGTGTGGCCCGTCGTCTATATGGCGGCGACGAGGAGATGCCGCCCAAGGCGCTGTTGAACTTCGACGGCCAAACGCTGTTGGCCCGCCATGTCGATGTTCTGACGCGGCTCGGTGTGGCGGAATTGTTGGTGGTTGTCGGCCACCAGCGGGCGATGCTCGAAACCGAACTGCATCGAGTCGCGCCCGCCGGCTTTGCCCGCACGGTGTTCAATCCCCGTTATCGGGAATCGCCGATCATTTCCCTGTCTCGAGCGGGCGACGTCCTGCGGGGTGGTGGGCCGGTGCTGTTCATGGACGCCGACGTCTACTATCACGAGGATCTTTTGACGCGGCTCGTCCGGCGGCGCGGCGAGACCTGCATCTTGATGGACCGGGATTTCGAACCCGGGGACGAGCCGGTCAAGGTCTGTGTTCGTGACGGCCTGTTGGTCGACTTCGGAAAGAACATCGTCGAGGTCCATGACACCGTCGGCGAATGGCCGGGGTTCATGTTGATGTCGGCCGAGCACGCCCGGTTGATCGCCGATCAGGCGGACGAAATGGTGGCCGGTGAAATGCCGGGTTTTACCTACGAAGAAGCCATGTGCGATGTCATGAAACGCTTTGCGCCCGGTGCCTTTACGGTCGAGGACATCACCGGGATTCCGTGGATCGAGATCGATTTTCCGGAAGACGTCGTCCGCGCGGAAACGGAGATAAGGCGCCGGATCACCGACTATACCGGAGGTGTCGAAAGCGGATAGGTCCGACTAAACGTGACACGCTCTAGACCCGGAAGACGTAGTCTTTTGCCGGGTCGCGGTCGATGTCCGGCGGATAGCTCTTGTGCTTGTCCGCATAATACTGGTCCATGTGATCGCCGGCGGAGGCCCGGTTATAGGTTGCGTAGTAGATGCGGCGGACCTTGTCGCTCATGTTGGGTTCCGACCCGTGCGGCGCGAAGCTGTCGAAAAACACCACATCGCCCGGTTCCGTCGGCACGGGCAGGAATTCCATGCCTTCCATGTCGGCGTCCGTCAGCGGTTCCCAGGATCGGGCCAAGCCGGACTTGTGATGGCCCCGGACCATTTGCAAGCAACCGTTTTCTTCCGTCGCCGGATCGATGGAGACCAGGGCGCTGATGAAGAAATCCGCATAGTCGTCCCAACCGGCTTGGGAATCCTGGTGCGGTTTGAAGCCGTCGCCGCCCGGCATTTTGAAGTTGATCTTTTCCTTGAACAGGACCGCCGGTTCGCCCAGCAACGCCGCCACTGCATCACACAGTGCTCTGTTAAGGCTGGAAAATCCGTCGTGGAACGGCGCGATGCGCTCGATCCGGCTGACCAATTGCTGGCCCGGCACCTTGCGGCTTTCCTCGTGGTAAACCCAGTGCCGGCCGGAGATTTCGGGCAGGCTCAGAACCTCGTCTGTCCAACGCGATATCTGCGCCATGGCCTCGGCATCGAAAGCGCCGCGCAGGATCAGGAAGCCGTCGTCGTCGAACTGCTGCCTCTGATCGGCGGAAACGTCAGGAGTTTTCAGCATGGGATACCACCGCAAGCCGGTTGCCTTTTGTTGCGAATTTCATGATCTTCGCGGGCTATCCTCTACCCCCACCAATGATGGGAGGCAAGACCATTAGTCACAACACCTGGATCCACAAGGTTGCGCGGGTCACCGTGTCGGCGCCTTTGGCGCGGACTTCGGTGACGCCCAGCCAGGTCACGGTCGTCCGCTTGATCACCGGCCTGGCGGCGGCCCTGGCATTTGCCATCGGCGGCGCGCCTTGGTGGGATGTCGGCGCCGGTCTGTTCGTCCTGTCGATGGTGCTGGACCGCGGCGACGGCGACTTGGCGCGCCTTACCGGACAGACCAGCGCCAGCGGGCACAAGTTTGATCTGATCGCCGACGCGGTTTGTAACGCGGCGATTTTCGTCGGGCTTGGCATCGGGTTGCGGGCCGGCGATCAGGGCCTTGCGGCCATCCCCTTGAGCGTTCTTGCCGGAGGTGCGGTGACCGCGGTGCTCTACCTGGTGATGCGGGCCGAAAGCTTGGCCGGCGCAAGGTCCGGTGAACTTCAGTCGTTTTACGGATTCGATCCGGACGACGCCATGCTGGCGATCCCGATCTGTGTTTTCCTGGGGTATCAAGAAGGTCTCTTGCTGGCGGCATCGATTGGCGCGCCGCTGTTTGCCATCGGCTATTACATCTGGCTGCGCGGCAAGCTGCGCCGTGATGCTGGCGGGGCGGCCGACGGCGACGCGGGGGGCTCCGGTTCGTGACCTCTCAGCCGGACCCGGCCGGGCGGTTGTTCGTCGCCTGGGTTCGTGCCGTCCGCCGGGGCGCCTGGGCCGTTGTCATTCTGTCCCTGTTGGCGGTGGCGGGCAGCCTCGCCTACCTGGGCCAGAATCTCAGGATCAGTACGGATACCGAGGACATGTTGTCCCGTGACCTGCCGTTCCGTCAGAACAACCGTGAGATCAACCGCCAATTCCCGCAGCTCGTCGACAACCTGCTGATTGTCCTGGACGGCCAAGTCCCGGAACAGGTGGACCGGGCCGCCATGGACTTGGTCCAGCGCCTGCGTCAGGCGCCCGGTTTCTTCGGGCCGGTGTTCGATCCAGCGGGCGATCCGGTGCTCCAGGCGAACGGGCTGTTGTTGCTCGGCATCGAAGAACTGGAACGGCTGACCGGCCGCCTTGCCGACGCCCAGCCGTTCCTGGCCAGCCTGTGGGCGGCGCCGGACTTGATCACCCTGTTCGACCTTCTGCGCCAAGGGCTGGACCGTCCGGACGGGGGAGAGGTCCCGGCCGAGATGCTGGCCCCGGTCCTGGACCGTCTGGCGAAGGTCGCTGAACAACGGCGCGCGGGCGAGGCGGCGATCCTGTCCTGGCAGCGCCTGCTTAACGGAGGCGAGGCGGAAGATGGCGCGGCCAACGCCCGCCGTCTGATCGTCCTCCGGCCGCCATTGGATTTCGGCGCGTTGCAACCGGCGGGACCGGTGCTCGACCGGCTGGCTGTCTTGGGCCGGGAATTGGGATTTACGACGGCGCCCGGCGACGCCGCGGCCGCGGTCCGCATGCGGCTGTCCGGCAGCGTCGCCCTGGCCCATGACGAACTGCTGAGCGTCGAACGC
>JANQIJ010000410.1 GCA_028282185.1 Rhodospirillales bacterium | reverse complement strand
CGTGGTCGCGCTGACCGGCGAGATCATGACCATGCCGGGCCTGCCCAGGATCCCCTCGGCCAACAACATCCATCTCAACGACCAGGGCCAGATCGAAGGCCTGTTCTAGGCGGGTCCGAAGCGATCCGCGACCGGCCCCGATCCAGACAGGCGGGGCCGGCCGAGCGGCCCAAACGGCGCCGGAGGAAAACAAAAAAAACGGAAAGGGCGGCCCATGGCCGGGACGAACCGCGGGAAGGCGGGTCTTCGATCGGGGTCCTCTCGGAGGGTTTGACTGGAACGGTCAGGCGTTGTCCTAAATATCGGATTCCCTGATGTCCCGTTGCCGGCAGGCGGCGACCACCGTGTTGCGCAGCAGGCAGGCGATGGTCATCGGGCCGACCCCGCCGGGAACGGGCGTGATCGCTCCGGCGACCGCGGCCGCTTCGTCGAAGGCGACGTCGCCGACGATCTTGGTCTTCGGATTGCCGGCGTCGTCCAGGCCCTTCTCCGGTGCCTCGACCCGGTTGATTCCCACATCGATGACCACGGCGCCTGGCTTGATCCAGTCGCCGCGGACCATTTCCGGGCGGCCGACGGCGGCGACCAGGATGTCCGCTTCGCGGCAGCGTTCCGGCAAGTCGACCGTTCGCGAATGGGCGATCGTGACGGTGCAGCTTTCCTTGAGCAGCAGCGAGGCCATGGGCTTGCCGACGATGTTGGAGCGGCCGAGCACCAGGGCGCGTTTGCCCGACAGATTGTCGACCACGTCCCTGAGCATCAGGTAGCAGCCGTAGGGCGTGCAGGGAACCAGCGCATCCTGCCCGGTCCAGAGACGGCCGACATTGATGACGTGGAAGCCGTCCACGTCCTTGGCCGGGTCGATGGCGGCAAGGACTTTGGCTTCGTCGATCTGCGCCGGCAGCGGCAGTTGAACGAGGATGCCGTTGACCGCCGGGTCCTCGTTCATTTGCCGGATCAGGGCAAGCAGGTCGGCTTCGGAGGTTTCTGCGGGAAGCTTGTGTTCGATGCTTTCCATGCCGGCTTCCAGCGTCTGTTTGCCCTTGGACCGGACATAGACCTGACTGGCCGGGTCCTCGCCGACGAGAACGACGGCCAGGGCCGGTTTGAAATCCAGGGACCTGACCGCTTCCGCGACCTTCGTCCTAACGCTGGCCGCGAAAGCCTTCCCGTCGATAATGTTGTCAGCAGGCATGTCCGTCGTTCCTAGGGCAGAGGATCGAGCCGCCGGCGGGCGGCGCGCACGAAGTATTTACCGAATTGACCGGTCCGCCGCTGGTTTGCCAAGGGCGGGCCGGTGGCACGTGAACGGCGGTCGCCGCGAACGACCGAAACCGGCCGTCCGCGGGCCCGCCACGTCGCGGGGGGGCTGCGAACCGGCTCAGCTGCCGCTGCGCCGTTTCTCGGCCAGTTCCAGACCGTTGTCCCAGTCCATCGCCTTGGCGAATTCCTCAAGCGCGTCGTCGTTCATGTAGACCGTGTGTTCCGGCGCCGGATAGGTCTGCGCCCGCACGTCGTTCATATAATCGGTGATGACGCGTTCCATGATCGGGATCAGATCTTCGTAGATCTTCGAGTGCCGGGGCACGTGCTCTTCCCAAAGGTGGAACAGGTCGGACGATATGATATGCACGCCGTGGGCCTTGTTGCCGGCGCCCAGGCTGATCACCGGAACCGGCAGGGTTTCGGTCAGATACTGGCAAACCTCTTCGGTCGTCACTTCGCAAAGGATCGAGAAACAGCCGGCGTCAACGAAGGCCTGCGCGTCTTCGACCAGCGCCTTGGCTTTGTCCGCCGTCTTGCCCTGGGCGATAAAGCCGCCCAGTTGCGGCATGCGCATCGGCGTGATCCCGATGTGGCCTTGGACCGGCACGCCGGCGCGGACGATGGCTTCGATATTGCGGGCGTGATGGCGGTTGCCTTCGCATTTCATGACTTCGGCGTTCGCTTCGTGGACGAAGCGGCCGGCGTTCTCGACCGCCTGTTCCGGGGACACATGGAAGCTCCAATAGGGCATGTCGACCATGCGCAGGCCGTATTCGCTGCCGCGGTCGATGGCCTGGGCCATCATCATGACTTCTTCGAAACTGACGGCGACGGTGCTCTGGTGTCCGAACAGGATCATGCCGCCCGTGTCGGAAACGCAAAGAATGTCCATGCCGAGGCGATCCGAGACAACCGCCGTGCGATAGTCGTAGGCTGCCAACTGCGTGATCTGCTCACCCTCACGCATTTTCCGATTGAGCATGGGTATTGTGACTTTCCGGCGCTTTTGCTCGGCCATATGAACCTCCCTAAATTGGCGATTTGTCGGCGGTCATTGATACCACCTGGGACACGGACTGTACTATCTCGGAAACCGGATTGGAAGGCGTAAACGACTGATAGTATTGGCTAATTTATAGATAGGTCTTGCCTCTAACTGAATCCGGTCATCCGACGATCTGGCTCCAGGCAAGGCGTGTGACGACGAAGCCGCCGACCCCCAGCAGGACCCAGGCCAGGAACCGGCGCATCCGTTCGCGGGGCACCGCATGGGCAAGCCGCGCGCCGAGCGCCGATCCGGCGATCGTCGCCACCGAAAGGGTCGCCGCGATCTGCCAGTTCAAGGTGCCATAGAGGATGTTGCCGGCGGTCGCCGACAGGGCGATGGGCAGTTGCACCGCTTGGCTCAGGCCGACAGCGGTCAGCGCCGGGAAACCCAACCAGATGGACATGGGAACCAGGACCAACGGCCCCCCGGTCCCGGTCATGGCCGAGCCGATCCCGGTTGCCGCCCCCATGGCCAGAAGTTTCGGCGCGCCGGTCTGGGGGATCGTGTCGTCGTCGGATGCGCTCCCTTTCTTAAGGGCGTGGACGCCGGCGAAGACGATCAGGCAGGCAATGAGGAACTCCAACCACTTGCCCGGTGTCACCGAGACCGCGAGCGCGCCGCCGAACGCGGCGGGGCCTGCGCTGACGAACAGGATTAGGGCCATCTTCCATTTGATGGAGCCGTGCCGGGCATAGATGGTCGTCCCGACGATGCCGGTGAAGATATAGGCGACCATCGCCGAGGCGATACCCATTTGCACGGGAACGTCGAACAGATAGGAAAGGCTCGGGACCAGCAGCACCCCGCCGATCCCGACGCATCCGATCAGCACGCCGACAATGGCGGCGATGGCGCCGATGCCGGCGAGTTCCAACCCGGTCACCGGTCCGCCCCCGGGCAAACGTCGGGGGCGGCCTTATGGCTGAAACGGGTCGGGCAGGACGAACGGGTCAGACGATCAGGGTTGCGATCGCCAAGGCCGCCACCGCCAAGACCGGCCAGGGTGCGGCCGAAACACGGCCGAGGCGCCGTTCGTGGCAGCTGTATCCGTGCGAGCAATTGACGCTGCATCCGGGGGTCATGCAAGCGGGCCGATCGACAGCGCCGCCGCGGGCTTCGTCCGAAGATTGTACAAACGACATGGTTCCGTCCTCCTGACAGGTCTGAAGAGTCAATAATTTCGATCAATGTCGTCACACTATGGACACCTTCTTCTGGTTTCCTTGATTTGAATCAAATTTCTATTAAAATAGAAAGTTGATAGAAATCGTTTATCAAACGTTCGCCAAATTCGGCGCAATTGCGCCTTGGGGTTATTGGGAGGAAGCCGATGCTGTTTCGGCAGATGCAGTATCTCGTCGCGTTGAGTATCGAAGGCCATTTTGGCCGTGCCGCGGACCGTAGTCACGTTTCGCAGCCAAGTTTGTCCAGCGCCATCAAACAGCTGGAATTGGTTTTGGGCGTCCCCGTGGTCAAGCGGGGCAGGCGTTTCATGGGGTTCACGCCGGAAGGCGAGCGGGTCGTCGAATGGGCCAAACGGGTCATCGCGCAGCGCGACGCCATGATGATCGAATTGTCGTTGATGCGGGAAAACCTGGAAGGCCGCATTCGCATCGGCGCCATGCCGAATTCATCGCCGATTCTACCCCTGTTCTCCAGCATGTTGGCCGAACGCCATCCAAACGTGGATATCGACATCCGATTCCTGGGCGTCGAGGAAACCCGTAAGGGCCTGACAAGTTTCGGCTTGGACGTGGGCATCACCTATATCGACGAAGAGTCCCTTTCGGATCTGGACAGCATGCCGATCTACACGGAAACCCTGTGTCTCTTGGTGCCCGAACACTCGCAATGGGCGGACCGCGAGACGATGACCTGGAAGGAAGCCGCCGAACTGCCGCTTTGCCTGCTTGACCGATCCATGCATGAAAGGCGGATTATCGACGAGGCTTTTGCCCAGGTCAATTGCGTGCCCGACGCCACGGTCATCGCCTCGGACTCGATCCTTAATCTGATCTTCCACGTCATGTTCGCGGACCTTGTGACCATCATCCCCAGCCACTTTGCCCACCTGCCCGGCAGCTTTCCCGGGACCCAGGCGATCGAACTCATGGAACCGACGATCAGCCGCGAAGTCGGACTTGTCTGGTCGCCCACGGAACCGATGATGCCGATGGCGAAGATGATGATTTCAATCGTCAAGGAGATCTTGGACAGCGGCGAGATGGGCCGGCGGATCGGTGACATCGCGGCTTAGCGCGGTGGACGTCGCAACGGTATCGCCTGGACGGACGCCGCGACGCGCCGCTGCGAAGTCACGCCAGGCGGCCCCGGCGCCGACGATAGGCGGCGACCCCGGCGGCAAAGATCAGGACCAGGACAGGGCCGGCGGCGAGATTGATCACCGTGATCCGCCTGCCCAATGTTTCGACATCCTCACGGATGCTCCGGCGCAGCGTCCGAAGTTCGCGCCTCAAGGGAAGCAGTTCGCGTCGCAGGCGATCGATCTCCGCGCGTAGCACCGGCGGCAGAGCGTCGATCGAGGTGACCCCCGCCGCTTCCGGCATCTGCGTCATGATCCTTTCCCCCTCGGCGATCTGTGCCGCCAGTTTGGATTCCTCGGCCCGGAATCGCTCCTGCGCAGCCTTGAACATGGTTTCGACGCGCGTGAACGGCCGGTGGACCTTGCCGCGCGAGCGGATGTTGGCGAGGTCCCGGTCGCCGCTGGCGAATTCAAGGATGTTGAGCAGCAGGGCGGTGTTGTCGTTCAACGGCCGGGTGATGACGCGACCCTGGATTTCCGTCGTTTGAAGGGAGAAGGGGTCGAACATCCAATCCACGTCCGCGAAGGCGAAAACCGATGGCTGATTCTCTGAGTTCCGCCGGTGCCCGGCCGGATCGATGCCCTCCGGCGGATGCTCGAAGGCGCTGGTCAACGGCCCGCCGATGGCCGCGGCGATTACCCGGGGCGTGCCGTCGGCCTTGAAGGCGGTGGTCAGGCTGCCTGGCGTTTCCTTGGAAAACCGGTCCCTTGGCAAAAGGCCGCTGCCGCTGCTGGTGGTCACCAGGGGAGTCACCCGTTCCGGCTGGGTCACGTCGAAAACGCCGCTTTCGACCATGAATACCTCGTTCAGGCTGGCCGTCGCCGGATGCGCCTTGGACAGACTGTCGGTTCGAAGCCGCATCCAAAACGGATAGCTGAGCGAGCGCTGCTGCTGGTCGGCGACGACCGAAGCCGCGTTTTGATCGCCGGCCACGTCGTTCGGCCGGTACGCCAGTCCGTAGCGAAGGAGCAGGTCAGTAATGTCGTTGATCTCTTCCGACGGCTCGGGATTGACGGCGTTGCTGGCCCGGTTGACGCGCAGGTAGGGGTCGATCATCACCACCAGCTGACCGCCTTTCATGACGAATTGGTCGATCTCGTAGAGCATTTCCGCGCGCAGGATGGCGGTGTCGATCAGAACCAAGACGTCAAGGTCTTGGGGCAGCGCCGGTTTGAAAAAGGGGATCACGGCGAGGTCGTAGGCGCGTTTCAATTCGGCGATGAACGACATGCCGACCCTGTTGGCGATGGCGGCCTCCGACGGCACCAGGGGACTCAGCAGTCCGATCTTCGGCGTTTCCTTGCGTGCCAGGCCGTTCAAAGTCAGGGCGATGTCGTACTCCGTCAGCCGATCGCGTCGGATGTCCAGGTAGGGAATGTTGCCCTGGCGTTGACCTTGCTGTGCCGCCAGGCCCAAGAAGAAGTTTTCGCCCGAAGACATGGGAATCCGCTGGACCCCGCGGCCCAGGGCGTCCAATTCCTCGTCCGTGTCCGGCCTTGGGTCGATCTCGTCGATGGTCAGGCGGCCGCCCGACGCCGTGGCCATTTCACGCAACAAGGCGCGGATGCGTCGGGCGTGGGATTTGATATTGGCCGGGACGGAGGCCTCATGGGCGCTCCAAAACAGGGTAACCTGTGTATCGGACGGCAGTCGCGCAAGGATGCGCCGGGTGCCCTCGTGCAAGGTGAATTCCTTGGCCTCGGTCAGGTCGAAACCGGCGCGCCGTTCGGCGACCACGGGAATGGCGACGGCCAGGACGGCCAGACCGACCAGCCAACGGCCGGCCAGACGCAAGCGGCTCGTGGAGGAAAGGCTGCCCATACGGCGGGCATCGACCATGTCGGCAGTCGCCCAAAGTGCTGCGGCGCTGACGGCAAGGAAATAGAACAAGGCCGCAAGCTCGACCATGCCGCCGCTCATCGCGGTGTTCCAGTGATAGGGGCTGTAGAGCGCGAAGGCGTCGATCAGGCCGGGCGGCAAGACCAGTTTCAGCAACCTGGCGAACACGTCCCAGCCAAGCAACAGCAGCAGCAGCAAGATCAGCAGGCCGGCGATGAAGGCGCCGACCGGTTCGCGGACCAAGGCGGCGGCGAACAGGGAAAGCGCGTAGTAGACCGCCAACAACAGAGCCGCCGCCAGATAGGTGGCGGCCATCGTGCCCAGATCCGGTGCGCCCAGATAAGCGACGGTCGCCGCCATCGGCAGGGTAAAGGCCAGGGTGACCAACAAGACCAGATATCCGGCTAGGAATTTACCCAGCACGACGGCCTTGGACGAAACCGGCAGGGTCAAGGCCAGTTCGACGCTGCGGTCGTTGTGGCTGTCGGGCCAGGCACGCATGGCCAGCGCGGGGACCAGGATCAACGCCACCCAAGGCAGAAACACGGCGAACAGGCGCAAGGAGGCCTCGTCCGTGGCATAAAAATCGGCAACCAGGAAAATGAAGGCGGCAACGCCCCCCAGAAAGCCGATCTGGAACATGTAGCTCAGCGGAGAGAACAGCAATAGGCGGAGCTCGTGCCGGAAGACCGCCAGGACCCCGGTCATGGCACGGCCTCCTTTTGGGACGATAAACCGGCCGCCGATGTTTGGGTCGTCCGCCGGAAGGTCTCGGCGAGCCGCCCCTTGGCGTCCGCCAGGTTTTCGGGCGTGTCGTCCGCGACAATTCGGCCCTGGGCAATGATGACCGCCCGGTCGCAAACTTCTTCGACTTCTTCCAGTATGTGGGTCGAAAGCAGAATGGTCTTCGACGGCGCCAGCCGGCGGACGAGCGCGCGCATGTAGTCTTTCTGGTTGGGGTCCAGGCCGTCCGTCGGCTCGTCCAGGATCAGCACCGGTGGATCGCTCAACAGGGTCTGCGCGAACCAGGCCCGTTGCCGCCACCCTTTCGACAGTTGCGAGAGTTGTTTGTTGAATGCGTCACCGAGATCGACGTCTTCGACGATCCGCGCCATCGCGTGGCGAAGGCCGGCACCCCAAAGCCCCCGGGTTTCGCCGCAATAGGTGAGAAACTCCCGCACGGTCAGACCGGGAAATCCACCGACCGCTTCCGGCAGATAGCCGATGCAGGCTTGCGCCGCCCGGCGCTCGGCGTTCACGTCGTGCCCGCAGATGCGGACGCTGCCGCTGTTCGGTGCGAAATAGCCCACCAACAATCGCATGGTCGTCGACTTCCCGGCACCGTTCGGCCCGAGGAAGCCGGTCGCTCCAAGCCCCAGCGACAGGGTTATGCCGTCGACGGCCAAGGTCGTCCCGAAGGATTTCGTCAGGTCATGCGCTTCGATCATGGGCTAGAGATAATCGATGGCACCGGCCGCCGCCAGATGGTTCTTGCAGGCAAGGTCAACGATAGGCGGTAGCGAAGCCGGCGATGATGAACAGAGCCATGCTGACGGCCGTCAGGCCGTAGCCGAAGCGGAGGACTGCCCTGGCGTGGCGCGGCGGGTTCGCCTCATCGCGGCGGACCATATAACTGCCGATGGTCGCGATGACGCCGCCGATCACCGCGAAGGCGATAATGACTTCGCGTTCTATAAGGAACGAAAGCTGCTCCATTCGGCCCCCGCGCGCCTTGTGCCGGTATGGACAGGCCTAGTCACCGCCACCGCCGCCGGCAATCGCGTCCATCAGGCCGCTGCCGCTCGCGCGGTTGAAGCTGCGCATCGCTTCTTCGTGCAGCAGTTCCATGGCTTCCCGCTTGTACTCATAGGCTTCTGTGGACGAAAGCATATGGAAGTCACGGGGACGGGGCAGGGTAATGTCGATCACCTTTCGGACCGAGGTCGGCCGGTTGGACAGGACGACCAACCGATCGGCGAGGAAGATCGCTTCTTCGATCTCCGAGGTCACGAACAGGTTGGTTCGGCGGTTCTCCTCATACAGGCGGACAAAGAATTCCTGCATCAGTTCACGGGACATGGCGTCGAGGCCGCGGAACGGTTCGTCCATGATCATGATCAGCGGATGATTGATCATCGCCCGGGCCAATTCCGCCCGGCGCTGCATGCCGCCGGAAAGCTGAATCGGATACTTGTCCTTGAATTCCGCCAGGCCGACCTTGTCGAGCAGGCGGTTGGCTTCCGCATCGATGTCTGCATCGGACCGCTCGCCACGCAGCTTCGGCCCGAAAACGACGTTCTGGCGGGTGGTTTGCCAAGGCATCAGCGCGGTTTCCTGGAACACGACCATGCGGTCCTGCCCCGGGCCGGTGACTTGCTTGCCGTTCAACAGGATCTTGCCCGAATCCGGCTTGTCGAACCCGGCGATCAGGTTCACCAGCGTCGACTTCCCGCAACCCGACGGGCCGACCAGCACCGTCAGCTTGTTGGATTCCACGGTTAGCGAGAAATCCGCGATGATATGTTCTTGGGACCATTCGTCGCCATAGGACCTCGACACGTTTTGCAGTTCGAGCGTGGCTTGGTTTTGGCCCGATTTTACTTCAGCGTTCATTGCCGCCTCCTAGAAAAGCCGTCGCCACGGCATCGAGATCGAGCCGATGTATCGGATCAGTGAACTGGACAGATAGCCGGCGATGCCGATCGAAATCATGCCGACGATCACCTGGGCAACCGTGCCGCCCATGTAGGACGACCAGATGAAGAAGCCCAGGCCGCCGCCGCCTTGCTGTCCGCCGCCCGAGATCATTTCACCGGCGAGCACCACCTCCCAGGTGATGCCCATGCCGACGGCCGCGCCGGTGAAGATGGACGGCAGGGTCCCCGGCAGGATGATCTTGGAGAACAGGTCCCATTGGGTCGCGCCCATGGACTGCGCCGCGCGCAGATAGCGGATATCGATCGACCGAGCGCCGCCCAGCACGTTGATCACGATGGTGTAGAACGCGCCCAGGAAGGTCACGAAGGTGATCGACATTTCCGTGGTCGGCCAGAAAACGATCGATGCGGGCACCCAGGCGAGTGGCGGGATCGGCCGCAACACCTCGAACGGCGGGAAGAAGATGTCGTAGAAATACTTGTTCACCGCCAGGCAGAGACCGAAGGGAATGCCGAGAACCATGGCGACGATGAAACCGGCGAACACCCGGGCGCTCGACAGGTACCAGCTTTCCCAATAGCCGGGCAGCCAGATGACGTAGCTCCAGGCGTAGATGACTTCCGTCGGCGGCGGAACCTTGCCGATCCATGGAATCTGTATGCCCGTCCATCCGTAAGTCCGCGAGCATAACTCCCAAAAGACAACAAATCCGACAAGCGCGATGACACCCCGCCAGAAGGTCTTGCTGGACAGCGCCTTCCCCAGCTTCGATTTCTTGCGTGGCTTGATTTCGCCGCTGGAATGCGCCCCGTTGCTGGTGCCGCCGTTCTGAACTGCTTCACTCATGATGTTTTCCCTGATGAACCTTCGTCGCCCCTGGCCTAGGCCAATTCGCGTTCGCCCGCTTCAAAGGCCTTCACGGCCTCTTCGTGCACCGCATCCTTCGCGTCCTCGACCAAGACCCTGAACTGATTCGAAGACAACACGTGGTAATCCCGAGGACGCTCGATGTTCACGTCCAAGATGGTTTTCGTCTTCGCCGGCCGGGTCGTCATCACGACCACCCGGTCGCCCAGGAAGATGGCTTCTTCCAGATCGTGGGTGATGAAGAAGATCGTCACCTTGGTCCGGTCATAAACTTCCAACAGGGATTCGTGCATGATCGATTTGGTCAACGCATCCATCGCCCGATAGGGTTCGTCCAAAAGCAGGACCTTGGGATCGTTGATCAGCGCGCGGACGATTTCCGCCCGCCGTGCCATGCCCGACGAAACCTCGCCCGGATACTTGCCGGCGACGTCGCCGAGCCCCGCTTCGGCCAACATGTGCCCGGCCTTGTCCAGGGCTTCCGCCTTGGTCATGGTTTCTTGCACCTTGGGGCCATAGGCAACGTTGTCGATCAGCGTCATCCACGGGAACAGGGCGCCGTGTTGAAACACGACGATGCGGTCCGCGCCCTGATCCGCCAGGGGCTTACTCGGACCGCAGAGCATTTCGCCGTCCAGGTAGATTTCCCCCTTGGTGATCGAATGAAAGCCGGCGATGGCGTTCAACAGCGTCGTTTTGCCGCAGCCGGACGGGCCGACGATCATGCAGACCTCGCCCGCGCCGATCTCCAGCGAGCAATCGTCCACCGCCATGACGTTGACCCCTTCCGGGTCATAGATCTTGGTCACGTTACGGATCGAGATGGCGCCCTTTGTCGCCTTGGTGTTGTTGTTGTCAGCCATCTTAGCGGCCCTCCAGAGCCAAGGCGCGAACCCGCCATTCCATCATCCGATTGCCGGCAATACGGACCAGCGCCGCCGAAAACCAACCGACGAAGCCCAAGGTCAGCATGCCGATAACCATGATCACGTAGGTCACGTTCATGTAGGCGTCGACAATCAGATAGCCGAGGCCGAATTCACCAGAGACCATTTCCGCCGCCACCAAGGAGAACCAGGCGACGCCGATTGAGATTTGCAGGCCCGTGAAGATGAACGGCAGGGCGCCCGGGATGACGACGTGCATAAAGACGTGGTGGGGCTTGGCCCCCAGGCAGCGGGCGGCGCGGAAATACTCTTCGTCGATCGAATCGACGCCCAACAGCGTGTTCAAGGTGGTGACGAACAACGAAGCCAGCGTCGCCAGGTAGATCACCGGCGTTTCGAGGCCCGAGAACATCAGGATTGCCAACGGCACCCAGGCGAGGATCGGGATCGGGCGAAGGGTTTCGAGAATCGGGAAGCTGTAGTCCCGGAAGGTCTTCGACCAGCCCATGAACAGGCCGAGCGGCACGCCGACGCCCGTGGCGATGGCGAAGGCGATCAAGATCCGCCGGCAGCTGACCAACGTGTGTTCATAATAAATTGGCGTGAACAGCGACATGCCCCAGTCGGGATTCGGGTTCAGCCATTCGGTGATGACCTCGACGGGACCCGGCAATTTGTTGAACCGGGGCAGCTGCCAGCCTTCGACGAAAAGGTAGTAACAGCCGAGCCAGAGGGCGATGCCGAAGAACATCAAGTAAGGCGTTGGCGTCGAAAGGGCCTTCTTGAACCGATAGAGCGTCATCGCCAATCCGGTGGGCTTTTGGCGGACGGCAGTGGTTGATGGTGGATTGTTCATTTCCAACTCGGCACTTTAATAGTTGTGGTGGATGATTGGCTGCGCTGCTTTTGCGCGCGCGGGCAGGCTACAAAACGAGTCCCGGCGAGATCACCGGGACCCGATTTTGTCGCCTGAGCGTTAGCTCAGTTACCCGGGTACTGCGAAAGCGGGACGCCTTTGATCACGGCGATCGGGCTTGTCAGACCGCGGTCGGCCAGGACTTTGCGCGCCATATCGTCATACACGGCACCTTCGCGCAGTTCCTTCCGCGCGCCGAACTTCTTGAGGTCGGCGAGGAAGTCGGAAGAGGCCTTCAGCATCGTCTTGACTTTGTCGTTGAAGACGAAGTCGAGGGTCAGCTTTTCCTTGCCTTCTTCATCATGATACAGCGAGGCCCAGAGAACCTTGCGCTCCATGCCTTCCGTCTGCTGGTCGGCCATCTCGGCGACGGCCAGGGAGTTCTTCGGATCGGCGAGGAAGAGCTGCGCATCCAGTTCGGCTTCAAGCCAACCACGGTGTACGTCCGGACGGTCCTTGATGATCTCGTACATCATGACCAGGAAACCGGCATCACCGGCGTCGTCACCCGCGAAGTCGTTACCGGTGGCGGCGCGACGGGCGACGCCCATCTTTTCGATCTTGGTGGCGGTGGGCTCCCAAATGGCCGCGCCTTGGATCTTGCCGGCTTGCAGGTTCTTGGTGATGTTTTCGATGTTCTGGTTCAGGTACTTGGACGGTTTGATGCCGGCCTGGTCGAAGGCCAGGCGCGCGAAACGGTCGGTGCAAGCGCCGTGCGGTGCGGCGATCAGCTTGCCGTCCATCCATTTCACGGCGTCCATGCCGCTCGTGAACTGCGGCGCGTCGTTCGGCACGAGGAAGATGTTGCACTGCTGCTTGGAGGTGCCGAGCACGGAAATCATCCGCAGGTCGACCTGCTTTTCGCGCATCGACGAAACGATGGCCGGCATATCGCCCATGTAACCCAGGTGGTTTTTTTCGCCCAGCAGCTTGCCGACGATGATCGAGCCCTGAAGGCCGATTTCGAAGCTCACTTCCGAGCCCTTGGGCAGGTGCTTCTTCCACAATTCCCGGCCGTTGACCACGACGCCCGACCAGGATTCTGTGTAGTAGGGCTGATAGCCGACGACCAGTTCGACGGGCTCGCCCGGCTTGCCGAAACCGGCGCGGACTTCAGCCGGCGCATAAGCGCCCAGGGCAAAAGCAGCGACAGCGGCCACGCCTGCCCATTTCTTGACAGTGGTTTTCATTCGGATGCCTCCCAAAAAATGCCGAATCTCACCGCAGGTTAGGATTAAGTCTTGATACGGTTGAGATGCGGTCAAGGTATTGATTTACTTAAGGCGGTGTACACTCGTTACTCTTCCATAGGACACGGTGAATGCTCGGGTAAAGCAAATCTAAATTTCCGATATCGTGATTTGATATTCCTATTAAAAATCATTCTACCATCTGATTGGCCTATGTGCACGCGGTCTCCTTGGATCAGTCTTGGCGCTTTATTCGGGTTTATCTATTAACTTATAATTTCTTTGAGTTTTACGAATGACCGACCCCAGGGAATAGTTGAGTCTAGGTTGCAGCGTCTTATTCATGGGTAAGGCCCAAGGGTAAGGGCCGCAAAATCAGTACAAAATATCTTTTTAGACTTTGTCGCGAGGAGACAACCAATGCCGGCACGAAATCACAAGCAGTGGATGACGCCCCCGCCCGTCGAGCACGTGGACAGCCGAATCTACTCCGACCCGGACATCTTTGAAGAGGAGATCGATCTCATCTTCAAGAAAGTTTGGATTCCGGTTTGTCACGAATCCGAACTTCCCGAAGCCTACGACTTCCGGACCACGTCGATCGCCCGCGAGCCGGTCATCGTCTGTCGCGGCCCGGACGACCAGATCAGGGCTTTCCTGAACGTTTGCCCGCATCG
>JANQIJ010000409.1 GCA_028282185.1 Rhodospirillales bacterium | reverse complement strand
CGTGGTCGCGCTGACCGGCGAGATCATGACCATGCCGGGCCTGCCCAGGATCCCCTCGGCCAACAACATCCATCTCAACGACCAGGGCCAGATCGAAGGTCTGTTCTAGGCGGGTCCGAAGCGATCCGCGACCGGCCCCGATCCAGACAGGCGGGGCCGGCCGAGCGGCCCAAACGGCGCCGGAGGGAAACAAAAAAACGGAAAGGGAAAGGAAACGGACCATGAGCATTCGCAGTATCCTGGTGCCGGTTCGCGGCGACGGCAAAGGTGAAAACGTTTTAGACGCGGCCCTCGCCATGGCGAAGGACCACAATGCCCACGTCGATGTCTTCCACGCCCGGATGCGGCCGCAAGACATGACCACCTTTGGCGCCGCCATGTCGGGGTTCATGCGCGGTGAGATCGCCAAGGTCGCCGAGCAGCACGCGGCCGAGGAAGAATCCAGGGTCAAGACACTGTTCGAGGATTACTGCGCGACCCACGATGTGCCGATTATCGACAAGGCGTCGGCCAATCCCGAGGGCGTTTCCGCCTCGTGGCATGAAGAACAGGGCCGCCAGGCCGACATGGTCGGGCGTTGGGGGCGGCTGACGGATATCATCTTCGTCGCCCAACCGGACGGCATTCTGGGCGCCAATACCTTCGAGGCGGCGTTGATGTCGACCTCTCGCCCGGTGGTCACCGTGCCGCCTAAATCCGTAACCAAGATCGGCAAGGCGGTTGCCGTCGCCTGGAACGGCAGCGCCGAGGTCGCCGGCGCGGTCACTACGTCGCGCTCGATCGTCGAGGCTGCGGAAAAGGTGGTGATCTTCTCCGCCCCGGAAGAGGCGGAACACGGCCTGACCGCGGGGCACCTGGCCGAATATCTGAAATGGCACGGCTGCGACAGCGAGATCATTTCCTTCGATTGTCCCGGGCACGAGGTTGGTCAGAATCTGCTGGCCGGCTGCCAGGCGCGAGGGATCGATCTGATGATCATGGGCGGCTATGGCCAGATCCGGCGCCACGAACTGATGATGGGCGGGGTCACGGAACACGTTATCAAGCACGCGGACATCCCGGTCCTGTTACGTCACTGACCGGCGCTGGCGTGCTGCGCCGCGTCATGGCCGAGAGTTGATGGCCGCCGGCCGGCTGGCTAAGCTCATCGCTGAGCGATGCAGCGAGTTCGACGTGCCGATGGGCACGCGGGGCCGTCCGATTGACGGAGGGCATCCATGGGAGGACGTCGCCAATGACCCGTTGGGTCCGTTTTCTGCAGGCCGAGAAGGAAGCCTTCGGCATCCTGGCGGACGACATCATCGCCGTTCACGCCGGTGACATGATCGCTGGCTGTGAAGCGACGGGAGAGAATGTCGCGCTCGGCGGCGTCAAGCTTCTGCCGCCGATCCGGCCTGGCAAGATGGTCGCGCTGTGGAACAACTACAACATGATGCGTGAAAAGATGGGTGGCGAACGGCCGGAAGAGCCCCTGTGGTTCATCAAGACCAACAATTCGATCATTGCCACGGGTGAGACAATTATCCGCCCTGCGGGTTACGACGGTCCGGTCGTCTTCGAGGGCGAACTGGGAATCGTCATCGGCAAGACCTGCAAGAACGTCGCCGAGGCCGAGGCGCTCGACCGTGTCTTCGGCTATACCTGCGTCAATGACGTGACCGCCATGGCGATCCTCAAGCGGGATGCGACCTTTGACCAATGGACCCGGTGCAAGAGTTTTGACACCTTCGGCCCGCTCGGGCCGGCAATCGCCACCGGTTTGGACCCCATGACGTTGACCGTGCGCACCGTTTTGAACGGCGAAGAGCGGCAGAACTACCCGGTGTCGGACATGCTTCGCACGCCGGCAAAACTGATCAGCGAAATCTCCCGTGATGTGACCTTGGATCCGGGTGACATCATCGCCTGCGGCACCAATGTCGGTGTGGGCAGCATGAAGCAACCGCACAACAAGGTCGAGATCACCATCGACGGGATCGGCACGCTGACGAATACATTCGACAACGGGTAATCCGCCGACGGACGGGCGGAAAATGATCCGGCGCGGTGCGCCGGACGTAAAACGACAATCGCGGGGCTTGCGATCATCGGCTCCTCGGTGGCAACAACCGGCAGTGGGAGAAAATCATGCGCATTTGCGTGATTGGAGCAGGTGCGATCGGCGGCCTCATGGGTGTCAAATTGGCCCAGGCGGGAAACGACGTGACGGCGATCGACCAGGGCGCGCAGCTGCAGGCAATCCGGGAAAACGGCCTGAAACTGATTTGGGAAGACGGTTCCGAACACGTCGAGCATGTTAAGTCGTTTGACAATATTGCCGATGCCGGCGAGCAGGATCTGGTGATCCTGGGCCTCAAGGCCCATTACCTGGAAATGGTCGCCAAAGAGATGACGTCCCTGATGGGACCGGAGACGATGATCCTGACCGTGCAGAACGGCATCCCCTGGTGGTATTTCCATAATCACGGTGGGCCGCACGACGGCAAGGAGCTGGAAAGTTTGGACCCGGACGGGATTCTGACCCGCCATATCGACGGCGATCGGGTCATCGGTTGCGTGGTTTATCCCGCCGCAGGCGTGGTCGAACCCGGCGTGATCCGCCATG
>JANQIJ010000397.1 GCA_028282185.1 Rhodospirillales bacterium | reverse complement strand
AGGTTACGAAGTTGGAACCGCCGACGCAGCCAAGCGACATATTGATCCCTTGAACAATGACCCGATGCCCATCGGGAGGGTGCAGGCGAGCGACGCCGGCCCGATAAACGAATGAAAAGCCCCGCCCGTAAAGCCGGCGGGGCTTTTGCGTTCCCCGGCCGACATCCATTTGAAACGCTTGAGAAGCCAGGGCGGCCGGAACATAATCGCCGCCAACGGGCGGGGGGCACAACGATCGCGGCCCGGCGGGCAATGGCGCCGGCGGGACCGCGCATCAATCACGTGGGGACAGGATCAAATGGAAAAGTCCGAGAGCGCCGTGACCGAGGCGCAAGAGACCGTCGAAGCGGTGGTCGAGGCGCTGATCGACATCGGCACGGAATACGGGCTTAGCGTCATCGGCGCCTTCGTCATTCTGATCGTCGGTTTCTGGTTCGCTGGCTGGGCCCGGCGCGCGGTGCTGAGGGGTCTGAAGAGGGCATCGGCCATCGACGACACCCTGGCGCCGTTCCTGGCGACATTGCTGCGCTACACCATTCTGGCCTTCGTCCTGATTGCGGTGTTGAACCAATTCGGGGTCCAGACGACCTCGATCATCGCCGTTCTGGGGGCCGCCGGCCTGGCCATCGGTCTGGCCCTGCAGGGCACTCTGCAGAACGTCGCCGCGGGGGTCATGCTGCTGGCCCTGCGGCCGTTTAAGGTGGGGGATTTCATCGACGCCGGCGGGCAGGCGGGCTCGGTCATCGAGATCGGCTTGTTCACCACGGAACTGAAGACACCGGACGGAATTTTCAAGGTGGTGCCCAATTCTTCCATCTGGGGGGCGGCGATCACCAATTTTTCGCGCAATCCGACGCGGCGGGTGGATGTCCTGGCCTCGATCTCCTACGACGACGACATCGACGGCGCGCAGCAACTGCTCATGGGACTGATCGAGAAAGAAGTACGGGTTCTGGCGGACCCGGCGCCGGAAACCATGGTCATGGCCATGGGCGCCAGTTCGATCGACGTCAACATGCGGTTCTGGGTCGATGCGGGCGATTACTGGGCGGTCCTGTTTGACATGAACAAGGCGGTCAAGCAGGGCCTTGAGGGTGCCGGCTTCTCCATCCCGTTCCCGCAGCGGGACGTCCATATGCACTACGTCAACGAACCGCCGAAGGCGGCGGAATAGGCCGGATCCCGCGTCCCTGGGTGCTAACGCTCCCTTAACCGTGGTAAACTAGGCTGGTCAGCGGAGAAATCTGCCCCGGGACGACCATGACCGAGCTGTCAACAAATCCACGGCCCGATGTTCCGTCTCTTTCGGACGAGATGGACAACGACCTGCCGCTCAATCCGACGCCGGAACAGCGCGCGGAATACATCATGCAGCGCCTGGAACAGTTCATCCGCGAGGGCCGCACCATCGACGAAGGCATGAGCTTCAAGAAATGGCAGGCCATGGCCAAGACCGAGATCGCCATCGCCATCGCCGCGGCGCAGAACGAGGTCCAAAAGGACGACCCGGTGACCCATCGGCTGCTGTTCATGTCGGCGGCCTGTCTGACCACCATCGGGTTTTGGGGCACGGCGGTCAGCCTGCACAAGACGGCGTACCTCACCGGCGCGCTGGTCTGTGGCGGGGCGGGGCTTCTGCTGCTCCTAGTGTTGGGAGAATGGCGGTTCAAGAAATGGCGGCGCAAGTCCGACGCGCAAAAACGCATCGAGCGGCTGGCCAACATCGAGGCGCTCAATAAACGCATCAAGGGGCTCGAACGGGCACTGGAAAAAGAAGAAAAGATGATCGAGAAGAAGCTCAAAAAGGCGCGCAAGACGGTGGATATGCTTTATGCCGACGCCGCCCCCAAGCGGCCCAAGACGCCGCCCATGCCCCAACTGTAGCCCGCAGGGGTTGGTTGGCGGGTCGGCCTGCGGGCGTATTGGTAAGACTCCAGCCTTGACGTTGGCCCAGAGCCAAGGCCGCGGATGTGGCCGTCCGGCGATTGAGGAGACAATCTAACCGGCTTTCGGGTGACCTGCCCCCACGAGGAGGTCCATCGCTTAATATAGAGGTTGGCGTGTTCTGATTTGATGTTCCGGGCGAAGCCATTGGCGAGCGTAGGCCGGATCATCAACCTTGAGCAAGGCGGTTTCAGGCGCGGGCGACCTGTAGCCCAGTGAACTATGGGGCCTGACGGTGTTGTAGTGGTTGCGCCAGTTTTCGATCAGCACTTTAGCCTCCTTGAACGTGTAGAAGATTTCCCCGTTCAGCAACTCGTCCCGGCGCTTGCCGTTGAAGCTCTCGTTATAGCCGTTCTCCCAAGGTGAGCCGGGCTCTATGTAGAGGGTTTTCACGCCGGTGCGGGCGAGCCAGTTTCGGACCGCCTTGGCCGTGAACTCGGCCCCATTGTCGGAGCGGATATGGTCCGGCGGACCGTGTCGGACGAACCGGTCCGTCAGGCAATGCAGAACCTTGTCTGAGTTGAGTTTGCGGTCCACCTGGATGGCCGGGCATCGGCGGCTATATTCATCGATCGCCGTCAGCATCCTTGAACGCCCTGCCGTCATGCATCCGGTTCTGGACGAAGTCATAGGACCAGACATGATTGGGTCAACAGGGCCTAAGACGGATAACGGCAGATCACGCCGAGCTTCTCACCCTGGGCCAGGGCGACCTCGGCCTCGCGAAGCATGCCGATGATCTGTTCGGGGGTGTAGCGTTTGCGGCTCATTCCAACTCCTCTTCTAGGCTAAAGAATGCGCCAAGCCTCTTAACAAACCTGGATCACTTTCAGGGGAGCGGGCCAAGTGTTCTCCGTATTCGATAAGTCGGCTGAACTCGGAAAGGCTTGTGCGTGGATTGTCTGGGTCATGGGACACAGAGTGCACAGAGAAATCACAGAGAACACGGAGCCGAGTGCGCCGCGGGGGCCTCGATCGCTTCCTCACTGTCCTACCGTCTGCCCGTCTCATTGGTTCATTTCAATAAACCTAAAGAGGCAGTGAGACGGGATGTTGAGGTGATTGGATTCCCGCGTTCGCGGGAATGACGGCCTTTAGATTAGAGCTTCAAGCGCTTGAACCAACCGCTCGACGTCTTCCACCGTGTTGTAATGGGCCAGGGACGCGCGGCAAACGCCGTCCTCGGTGTCCGTTACGCCGGTCGCTTCTAGTAGACGGGGCGCGTAGAAATGGCCGTGGCTGACGCCCAGTTTGCGGCCCGCCAGATGCTCCGTCACGGCTCGGGAGATCATGCCGTTGATGGTGAAGGAAAAGGTCGGCGCGCGGGCCGCTGGATTCCGCGTGCCCCAAAGGCGCAGGCCGGGCAGGTCCGCGATGCCGTCCAGGAAGACCCGGGACAGGCGTTCCTCATGGGCCTGGATCAGGGCAAAGACGCCCCGCGCCCGCTCGGTGAAGGAATTGGCCTGAACGTCGTGATGGACGGCGAGGGCTTCGATGTAGTCGGAGATTCCGGCGAGCGCCGCGATCATTTCGTGCTGCGGTCCGGCCGGGTTGAGCTTGTGCTGGATATCCGTTTCGGGAAAGAAATCATGCCCCTGGCCCTTGGCGTTGAGCAAGTGCGCGCGCTTGCCGTACATGAGCCCCATATGCGGGCCGAAGACCTTGTAGAAACTGAACAGATAGAAATCCACATCCCACCCCGCGACATCGACGGCCCGGTGCGGCGCGTAGGCGACGCCATCGACGCAGACGAGGGGGCGGTCCGGGCCGCCCACATCACGCACCTGGCGCGTGATTGCGGCGACGTCGTTGACCTCGCCGGTGATGTTGGAGACATGGGGCAGGGCGACGAGGCGGGTTTTGCCATTCAGCAAACCCCGCAGGACCTCCTGGTCGAGGCTTCCGGTTTCCCGGTTAATATCCCAATCCTTAATTATTAATTTAAATTCAGTTAATTTTTTCCAGGGCGAGGCATTGGCTTCATGGTTCGCCAGCGATACGATGATCTCGTCGCCGGGGCGCCATTGATGGCGCAGGGCGTTGGCCAGGACATAGACGTTGATCGAGGTCGAGGGGCCGATCACCACGTCGCCCGGATCGGCGCCGATCATCTCGGCCATCAGGGCGTGGCCCCGGTCCATCTGTTCCTGAGCCGCCCGGCCTGCCGGGTAGGGGGCGCCCGGCTGCACCTGGTTATGGGTCATGTAACGGGTGAGGGCGCGGATCACCTGGTTGGGGACCACGGCGCCGCCGGCGTTTTCCATCAAGGCCCAGCCGTCCAGCCAGTTGGCTTCGGGGAACTGGGCGCGGGCGAACTGAACGTCGAATGTGGGATCGAGGGGTGTGGGAGGCATGGGAAATTAGGTCGCCGAATCCAAAGTTGACGACCGACGTTACTCGCTTGATGAGGTCGGGCAAAGGCTTTTGCACGCCGTTTTACCGGGCTCCATGGGGGGCCGGGGGACACGCCTGGAAACCCCGAGGAGGCGCCGCGGAGCGCCAGCGAAGCGATAGCCAAGGACGCGCCCTATCGCGTTCCCCTGGTGTCTGCCCGGTGACTGAATGGCCACGAAGACCCGAATTTTCACGAAGCCGCTTTCGCCGATCTGCGATGGCTCAGGTTTCGCGACATTAGTTCCCCTGCATGGCGATGGACATGACGATTTCGGCCATGACCTGAGGGTCGCCCTCGAACCTGAGGCCGAGCTTGCCACGGCGGCACCAGGCGACCTCGGCCGGCATTTCGCCGTAAGGGTCCAGGTTGAGGACGACGTGCCGGCCCGACGACAGGTCGAGGGAGGCGAGGATCTGCGCGCCGCCGATGGAGATGTCTTGGACCGTGCAGTTGATCACGGCCTCGCCGGCGGTCACCGTGGCGGTCAGGATGCTGGATTTCCGTTCGTGGGCGCGCCGGTTGAGGGCGAAAGCATCG
>JANQIJ010000384.1 GCA_028282185.1 Rhodospirillales bacterium | reverse complement strand
TGCCGCAGCGCACGTTCAATCACCCGGTGGCCCGCGCCTTGATTGAACAACGCCGGATGCTGTCCGGGGAAGGAACGGCGGCGATCCCTGAAGTGGTCGAGGTCTTGGCCGATCTGTCGCTCAGGCCGGCCCACTTCTATCACGACACGGTTGTTTTCCTGGCGCTCAGCATATCCCGCGCGCGGCTCCAGCACGGTGCCGGCGCAACCGACGTCGCGCGGGTTCAGGAGCTGTTGTGGGATACGGCACTGCGGATCGAGGATGGTGATTTCGCGATCGCCGAGCGCGACCTGATGGAATTGCAGGATCGGGTCATGGAGGCGATGCGCCAGGGCGCCGATTCGGAACGGATCGAACGCTTGATGGAACAATTGCGCCAGGCGCTGGATGAATACCTCAAGGCCCTGGCCCAGCAACTGGAGCGTCAGGATCTGTCTGAAATTCCGGCCCTCGACCCGAACATGCGAACCATGGAATCGAGCGATCTTCAGGATATCTTGGACCGCGCCCGAGAACTGGCGCGCAACGGCGCCATGGATGCGGCCCGCCAGTTGCTGTCGCAGTTGCAGAAGGCCTTGGATCAGATCAGGCGCGGCCTGGCCATGCCGCAACACCAGCAGCAACAGATGGCGCAGACCCAGCGGTTGATGGAAGGCCTGCGCGAGTTGACCCAGCGCCAGCGCGAGTTGTTGGACGAGACCTTTCAGCAGGCGCAGCGCAACCGCGGGTTCCGGCAGAACCGCCAGGGCCAGGGAAATCAGGTGCAGCGCGATCCCAACGGGCCGACGCCGCTGGCCCCGGGCGAAGGCCAAAACGCCCGGCCCGGTCAATCGCCACAAGGCCAGGTGGGGCGGCCGCAGGCGGGCGACCGCGGCCAGCGCATGCCCGGCCAGGATATGTCCCAGCCGGGGCAGGCCGGCGCGCAGGCCCAAGGGGTCCAACGGCAGGAGGCCTTGCGTCGCGCCCTGGGCGAACTGATGCTGCAAATGGACGAGATGCTGGGCAACATCCCCGGCGCCATGGGCAAGGCCGAACGGGCCATGCGTGAGGCGTCGCGTGCCTTGGGTGACGGACGCCCCGGTGACGCCGTGCCGCGCCAGACGGAAGCGCTGGAACATCTGCAGAAATCCCAGGAACAGATGGCCCAGCAAATGGCGCAACGGTTCGGACCGGCGCTCGGTCTGCGCCCGGGCGGCCGCAGCCAGGAACGGCGCGGCCGGGGGCAGGATCCCTTCGGCCGCGGATCAGGTGGCGCCTTTGGCGCGGCCGTGGACGGCGATGTCGAGGTCCCGTCGCGCATGGAAATGCGGCGCGCCCGTGAAATTCTCAAGGAATTGCGGCGCCGGGCCGGCGAGCGTGAGCGCCCGGTCCTCGAGCGGGATTACATCGACCGCTTGCTGCGGCAGTTCTAGACATGACACGCACTAGGGCCTGTGGACATTCAGGATTCCCGATTGGCCTGATTTCTGGTTCAACCTCCCAAAAGAGGAGGTTTGAATGGACCCGCACAGATTTGTTCTTACAGACCTGCAATCAGACCTGCAATGGCTGGTGGTTGAACCCTTGTGTCCTGGTGGCGCGACCTGCCCGAAGTGTTCGACGACTGGAACAGCACCTTCAGGCGTTTTCGAAGATGGGTTCAAGCCAATGTTTTCAAACGCATATTCGATGCGCTCAGTGATGATCCGGATATGGAGCACGCCATGATCGATGCGACAATCGTCAAGGTTCATGGGCACGGGATGAGCGCAAAAGGGGGACTCAGAGCCAGGCCATAGGGAAATCGAAGGGCGGCTGGCGGCCTCAGCGATTGGAGCCTCTCGCGATCGACGACGACATATACAAATGGCGGCCTGATCGACTTCATCGCTGCTTACAATTACGCACGCAGGCTGAAGACGCTGCAAGGCTTCACGCCCTATGAGTTCATCTGCAAGCAATGGACAGTCGAGCCTGAACGATTCAGACTCAGTCCAACCCACCACATTCCGGGACTGAACACCTAATAGGGCGAGACCACGTCCTTCGGCGGCGTGCCGCTCAAAATGCCCTGCACCGGCAGGGCCGCGTCGCCGGACCAATCGACCATGGAACCGTCGTAAAGTCGCGCCCGGTCGTTGCCGAGAAGCTGGCTCGAGACGAACCAGCCGAGCGACGCCATATGACCGGTGTTGCAGAAATTGATCTGCTCGCCCTCGGTTTCGATCCCGGCAAAGGCATAGATTTTCTCCAGTTCCGCCCGGTCGCGGAATTTCGCGACGCCGCCCTGGGTTAGCCAGTCCAGCGGCAGGTTGCGGGCATCCGGGATGGTGCCGGCACGTTTCGCCTTGCTGCTTTTGCGCAGGCCCAGGAACTGACTATCGGGCCGGTTGTCGACCATGCGGCCGCCGCCGTCGGCGAAGGTCTTGACCGCGCCCCGGTCGACCAACATGTCCCGGCGCAGGTCGGCCTCGAAGGTCGTCGGCGGGCGCTTCGTGCCGCCGGTCTCGAACGGGTTCAAGGGGCGCCCGGTTTTTTTGTCGCGATCGGCGAAATAGGCCCGCATGCCACCGTCCAGGATCGATACCCGGTCGTAGCCCAGAACCTTGAAGGTCCAGAAGACCCGCGTCGCGACGCCCATGTCGCGGGCCGAACCGCCGCCCGGCAACAGCACCACATGATCCCCGTTGCCGATGCCGAGCCCGCCGATCAACTTCTCCAACCGGTCGACCGGCGGCAACATGCCGGGCGTGCCGCGCTTGTCCTTCACGCGCCAGCCTCCTTTGCCGTAGTTGGTCCAAATGGCGCCGGGAACATGGCCGGATAGATAGGTCCGGTCGGGCTGGCGCTTTGGCCCGCCGCGCAGGTCAAGAAAGACCACGCCGGGCGCACCAATTTGGGATTTGACCCAATCGACGTCGACCAGGGGCGGCACGGGTTTCGTCGCCTGGGCCCGGACATCGCCCGGCAGCGTGGCGGTGAACAGGAAGACGGCGGCGATGACGGCGATCCAAGGGCGCATGGCGGGCTCCTGCGTATGTTGCCCCGCATATGTTGGCATGTGCATCCCGCCGGTCAAGACGCCGGCCGGGTTGCCGGCGGGCCTGGACGGCCCATGGGAATCAGGATAGGAAAGAGATGGGGAAGCCGATGCAGGAGATCGACATCATGAAACCGTTTCTCGCCGCCCTTTCCGTCTTGGCCTTGGCCCTGACCCTGGGCCTCGCCACGCCGGCGGCCGCCCAGGATACGGGCCAGCCGCATTACCACGGCAAGCAATTGGCCCATGACACGGGCACACTGCATTTCCATGGCGAGCAATTGACCCATGACACGGGCGAACTGCATTTCCATGACGAGCAGTTGGCCAACAAGAATCTATGCTTCCATAATTGCCTTGAGCAAAACGGCGCGACCGCCAAGAAGTCCTGCGCCATGCAATGCGGACTGGCAGGCGGCGGATACGGCAAGCCGAAACGCGATTGCGGCACGGAGTTCAAGAATTGCAAGAATGCCTGTGGCAAGGACAAGGACTGCAAGAAAGCTTGCCGCGCGGCCCGCAAGCAGTGTTACTGAGGCCTGTCCCCCAAGGGCCCGATTTCTTTGAGCAACTAAATTGATTCGTGCAAATGCACCGTCGCGAACCTAACGGTTCGCTCGGGATTTGCTATCCATCATCGCCCGGCAGCGTTCCGCCAATTCGCCCAGGGAGGCATCGTTCAACGGCTTGCCGTTGAAGGTGATGGCGCCGGTCTTGATGTTGTAGCGCACGGTGCCGATGGTCAGCGCCATGTCCGGGCTTTTCGCGACTTTTTCCGCCGCCGTCAGCGCCGCCGCGTCCGCCGCCGTCGAGGCCGCCGCCGCCGTCGTCGCCGTGGTGCTGGCCGTTTGCGCCGCCGTGTCCTGGGTATAGCCGATGCCTTGGGCCGCCGTCAGCGCCGCCTGAGACTGGTTGAGCGCCGTCGACACATCGTTGGACGAGGCCGCGGTCACCGTCGCGTCATATGCCGTCTGCGCCGTCGCCAAACCCGTCGCCGCCGTCGTCGCGGTGGCCTGGGCGGTCGCCGCGGCGGCGGCCAGGGCGGTATCGTTGGGCGCGGCGTCAGCCGCCGCCTGGGCCGCGATGGCGGCGGCCTGGGCGGTGTCGCTGGCGGTTTGCGCACCGGCCAGGGACAGTGCTGCGGAGCTGACCGCAGCCTCTGTCGCGGCAACCGACTTCTCCGCCGCCAGCGCCGCCGCCTTGTCGGCGGCCAGTTGTTCTTCCGGCCCGTCCAGATAGGCAGTCAGATCCTTTGTGATGTTGAACTCGAAAACATCCGGCAGGGTCATCTGAAAGCCGCCGCCCAGGTCCGCCGGCACGACGGGGTTGCCACGCACGTCGACACCCGGCCGATAGGCGACGTCGGCCCGCGCCTGATGTCGGATCACCCGCTTGCATTCCTTCTTGCTGATTCGGACCTTGGGCGTTTCCGGAGGCGTGTCGCGCGAGGCCTCGGCCGCCGTGCCCGCGACCGTCTGCGCCGCAAGCGGCGCGGCGCCGACGGTCAGCGCCGCAGCGGCAGCGGCAGCGGCGGCGAGCAACGGAGGCTTCCGTCGCGGCGGCGGTGGCGGCATTGGGCAAGCTCCCCCTTTCACAAAGCGGGTGTTGGCAAGGCCCGCAAGCCTGTGCCGGACGGTCGCGCAAGTATGCGATCTTCGCGTGTCGAAATGGTTAATTTTCTCTTCCCAGGGCGAGCGGCAAGCCGGTCAATAGACCTCACCGATTTGGCGGCAGCCGAGCGCACCCTTCAAACCAGAAGAAAGATAATTACAATTTTTAGATCAACATTCTTAGTATTATTCATTCGCAGTGACGGACATCACAGCCTGATTGGTGAAATTCTCCTTAAATTTGTATCATCTTGGGAAAGATACAAAAGACGCGGCCCCCAGGAAGGACCAATCGCCGCGCATTCGAGGCTGGAGCGGGCTCGTGAACCTGTACGTCGCCGGTGCCACATTGGGCGCCACCACAACGGTCGCCGTTGCCGCTGTCTGGATTTTGGGTTCGGGCGGGTCGCTTGATGGCATCGGCGCTGGCGAGGCGCGCAAAGCCCAATACATGGACATGCAGGTCGCACCCTACATGGCGCGGATCGTTTATGAGGGCGGGTCGTCCGCCCTGGTCCCGATTTCGATCGCCTTTCGGGTCGAGGGCAAGGACGCCGGCAAGGCGTTTTGCAAGGACATGCGCAAGATTCAACGGGCTGTGACGGCCTTTATGCGGAAGAATGTCGGCAACCGCTTCCACTGGAAGGAAGTGGCCAGTTCCGGCCTGGGCGAGCAATTGGCCGAACGGGTCAACGACATCACCGGCAAACGCCTGGTCGATCGGGTCTATATGGCGGCCGGTGACCAGGGCGTCGGCGATAAACCCATGAGCTGTTCGCGCTTGGCCCGGCAGTAATTTCCTGCGCCATCCCCCTGGTCT
>JANQIJ010000349.1 GCA_028282185.1 Rhodospirillales bacterium | reverse complement strand
TCGGGTGACGCCGATCCCCGACGGCCTGTCGATGATCACGGCCCATGACCTGAACGACCGGACCACGCCCCGGATCGCCAGCTTCCTGCCGCGCTTCCGCGCCGCGCCGGCACCGGACCCGGACAGGGGCGATTGGTTCGCCTGGGAAGGCCTGCTTTCCACGTTCAAGACCTGGGAAGGCGGCGATGCCCGCGATTCCATGTCGTTCACCACGGATTTCGGCTTCGAAACCGTGTCGTCGTCATTGATCGCCCTGCCGGGGCCGGGGGACCGTAAACGCCAAAGGCAATGGCTGTTCTGCGGCCAGCGGCCCCAACCCGGCAGCTATGCCGCCATCGCCTGACCCCCTCCGACCGGACCGCGGCCCGGCCGAACACGACGAACCCGCCCGCGCCCATTGTCCGCCGCGCCGACGGCTGCTATATGGTGGCTTTAATCCCTCCCCCGCCGGCGCCGTTTCGATCCCGCGCCGACCAGGGGCCGTGATCGAGGGCGCCACCATGGCCAGACGCAGACAAATATACGAAGGCAAGGCCAAGGTTCTGTTCGAAGGGCCGGAGCCGGGCACCATCGTCCAGTACTTCAAGGACGACGCCACCGCCTTCAACAACGAAAAGAAGGGCACCATCACCGGCAAGGGGGTGCTCAACAACCGGATATCCGAATACCTGATGACGCGGCTCGGCGACATGGGCGTGCCGACCCATTTCGTCCGCCGCCTCAACATGCGCGAACAGCTGGTCCGCCAGGTGGAGATCATCCCGGTCGAGATCATCGTCCGCAACGTCGCCGCCGGGACCTTCGCCAAGCGCTTCCAAATGGAGGAGGGCACCGCCCTGCCGCGCTCGATCGTCGAATATTGCTATAAATCCGACGACCTGGGCGACCCACTGATCGCCGAGGAACACATCACCGCCTTCGGCTGGGCGACGCCCCAGGACATGGACGAGATCATGGCCATGTCGTTGCGCGTCAACGATTACCTGTCGGGCCTGTTCATGGGCGTCGGCCTGAAGCTGGTCGATTTCAAGCTGGAATTCGGCCGGCTCTGGGAAAACGAACATCAGATGAGGATCGTCCTGGCGGACGAGATCAGCCCCGATTCGATGCGTCTTTGGGACGTCGAAACAAACGAGAAGATGGACAAGGACCGGTTCCGCCGCGACCTCGGCAAGGTCGAGGAAGCCTACCAGGAAGTCGCCCGCCGGCTGGGCATCCTGCCCGAATCCGGCCCCGTCGACATTCAGGAACCTGATAAAATTCAGTAGCGGAGACCAGCGCCTTGAAAGCCAAAGTCCATGTCACCCTCAAATCCGGGGTTCTCGACCCGCAGGGCAAGGCCGTCGGTCACGCCTTGGAAAGCCTGGGCTTTTCCGGCGTCAACGACGTCCGCCAGGGCAAGTACATCGAATTGGACCTGAACGAGACCGACGCCGACAAGGCGCGCGCCGCCGTCGAGGACATGTGCCGGCAGCTTCTCGCCAACACGGTGATCGAAAACTATTCCGTGGAGATCGCCGAAGGATAGCCGCCAGCCATGCCGACCAACGCCAAAGCCGCCGTCATCGTCTTCCCGGGGTCCAACTGCGACCGCGACATGAAGGTCGCGCTCCAAGCCGCCATGGGCGGCGACGTGATCATGCATTGGCATGGCGACGCGGACCTGCCGGACGTCGACCTGATCGCCGTGCCGGGCGGGTTCAGCTATGGCGACTATCTGCGGTCCGGCGCCATGGCCGCCAATTCACCGGTGATGCAAAGCGTCGTCGCCCGGGCCGGGCGGGGCGTGCCGGTGCTCGGCGTGTGCAACGGGTTCCAGATCCTGACCGAAGCCGGGCTGCTGCCGGGCGCGCTGATGCGCAACGCCGGAATCAATTTCGTCTGCAAGGACGTGACCTTGCGGATCGACAACGCCGCGACCGTTTTCACCCGCCAGTATCAGGAAGGCCAGGTGATCCGCATCCCCGTCGCCCATCACGACGGCAACTATTTCGCCGATGACGAAACCCTGGACCGCCTGGAAGGCGAGGGCCGCGTCGCCTTCCGCTATTGCAATCCGACGGGGGCCGTGACCCGGGAGGCCAACCCCAACGGCAGCCGGCGGAACATCGCCGGGATTCTCAACAAGACGGGCAACGTGCTGGGCATGATGCCGCATCCGGAACGCCTGGCCGACGCGGCCCTGGGCGGAACCGACGGCAAGCCCATGTTCGACGGTCTCATTGAGGCGATCGCCGCTTAAACGGGCCTGGACCGTCCGGCCCGCGCCCGGTGGTCAACCTAGAATTCGGGCGCAACTCTTTTCCTCGAAGCTCCGTTTCGCCTCCTTGGCCTTGTCGCCATTCTTGGCAATTTCAATCGCCCAGCCCTGACATTCGTTGCGGGCCATTTGCTCCCGCTCCACCTGCGACTTGTCCATGGGCGCATCGCCGTCGTTGGGCGCGGACCCGCCCGGGGCGTTGCGCAGGTCGCGCTTCAAGGTCATGAAGGCGCGCACGAAGGAATGTTCATGATTGGTGTAGGTCAGGATGGTTCTGGCGCAGAACGTGGCGAAGGGGGAACCGGGAAACAGCGTCGCCTCCTCATAGGCCCGTCTCGCCGCCGCTTTGTCGGTGTCAAATTTTTCCCTTTTCGCCTGATCCGCGGGCGGGTCCCCAGCAAACTTCGCCAGGCCTTGCTCGGCCGCCAATATCTTCTTCTGGTCTTCGACGGAAAGGCGCCCCCGATCCATGGCGACGATGCAGGCATCGACGACCGGCTCCAGCCCGTGATCGTCAAGATAGTTTCTGTGAAGATTGACAATGCTCGTCGGCACGTTGTTCGACGCGGTCCCCGTTGCCCCGCCGCTGATTTGGCCCAGGGCCTGCATCGCCACGGTGCCGATCGCCGACGTCCGCGCCGTCCGCATTTCAAGGGTGAAGAGGTTTTGATTGGCTTCGTCGAGTTCCTTCGACGCCTTTTTGACGCTGTCCGCGCGCGTCGCATCCGGTTCGGCCGCCGCGTCCTTGAGTTTCTTGGCCGCCAGCGTCACCGCCTGTTTGGCTTCCTCAAGCTGCTTTTCGTCGACACCGCCCGTGCCCGCGCCGCCGCCGATCTGCGCGAGGCTGCGGCCGAAGGCGCCGGCGATCATTTCCGTCGACAGCAGAGAGACCATGGTCTTGTCCAGGCGCGCCAGCAGCAGGGTGTAGCCGCTGGCCTGCACCGCGCCGTTGGCATAGGCCTCGCAGGCACGGTACATCTTGTCCCGCAGCAGTTGGATGACGGCGAGGCGTTCCCCCAATTGGGCGACGCTGTGGGAGAAGCTGCGGGCCAGACCCAGGTTGCCGCCGCCTTGCCCCTCGACCGTGGCCGCGGCGGAGAATTTCAACGCCTCGGACAAGGCCTGGGCCACGTCGGGACTGGGTTCGGCACAGACGATCCGGTTCGGAGCCCCCGCCTCCCTGACGGGACTGCGGCTGTTGGGGACGTTCACGACCAGCCGCTGTTTCGCGTCGGTCACCACGTAGCCGCTCCCCGGATGTTTTCCAATGTCTCGAAACAGCGAGGCTTCCCAATTGGTCTTGTCGCAAGCCGCGACGGCCACCGCAACCAACAGAACGATAAGAAGTCTTCGCATGATCACTCCCCCCTTTGGTCCTAAGCACCCTCGTCAATATACATTGAAAGCTAATTTCTATCTATAAATATATTTTTTCTATTTATGCAGTCGCCTTCCGGCGGCCCGGCGCCTCCAATATCCTCTTGCGTCAAATCGCCCCTACTTCTAAATCTCAGGTGATGAACAGCCCGGCCGCCTCCCGCCCCACTGCCTTCACCGCCATCCTGCGCGGCCTCGGCCGGCGCTGCCCAAGCTGCGGCGTCGGCGGCTCCTTCGCCGGTTACCTGAAAATCGCGGGGACCTGCGACCATTGCGGCGAGCCCCTGGGCCATATCCGCGCCGACGACTTTCCGCCCTATCTGACGATCGCCATCGTCGGCCATATCGTCGTGCCGCTGGTGCTGATGGGCGAACGCTTCCTGGCGCCGCCCATGTGGCTGACGCTGGGCGTTGCCCTGCCGGTCACGGTGATCCTGACGCTCGGCCTGCTGCCCCGGGTCAAGGGCGGGATCGTCGGCCTCATGTGGTCCTTGCGCCTGCGCGGCGACGAAACACAGTAGGATTGCCGGCGGCGGCCTATTCCGCCCCGAACGCCGCCTCGATCTCGGCGACCATCATCTCCTGTTGCTGATCGTCGATCTGAAACTCCAAGGCCAGGCCTTTTTCCGTCACGCGACGCACCGTGGCCGGCATCTCGCCGATGGAATCGACGATCAGCTCGACGGTCTCCCCCTCGGCGAACTGATGCGGCGTGCGGCCGAGCGGGTCGGAGAAATCGACCTGCGCGCCCTTCGGCGAAAGGTCGATGAGCAAACCCGCCCGGGCCTTGCCGCCGCCCGAGACAAAGATCATTTCCGTCATATCGAAGCGCTCGCCGGCGCGCCGCTCGTCGCTCATGGTCACGTCTCCCGTCATCCGCCCGGCCGCTAAAACGACACGGTGAGCAAAAAGTCTATACCGGCCTGTCGCCAGGGTCATCGGGAAACGGCCCGAGGCCCCAAGGGCTGGCGGTCCAAGCCGGGCCTGCCTACGTAGAGGGAACATGAAACCAAACAAACACCTGAACATGCCCGGTCGCCGCCGGTTCATGCAAGGCGGCGCCGCCGCCTTGGCCCTGGTCGCCTTAAGCGGCTGCTCCCGCGCGCTCAGTGAGGTCACCGGCTGGGGCGCCCCGGTGACCCGTCACGAAGACCTTGCATTCGGACCGCATCCGCGCCATCGCCTCGACCTCTATCTGCCGGAAAACGCGACCCCGCAAACGCCGTTGGTCCAGTTCTTGTACGGCGGCAGTTGGAAATGGGGATCGCGCGCCCGATACGGCTTCGTCGGCTATGCCCTGGCGTCGCGGGGGCTTGCCGTGGCGATTTCCGACTACCGCCTGCACCCGTCGGTGCGGTTCCCGGATTTCAACTACGACGCGGCCCGCACCGCCGCCTGGCTGCAGGCAAGACGCGGCGATTACGGCCTGGCGCCCGGCCCGATGCACCTGATGGGCCATTCGGCGGGGGCGCATATCGCCGCCCTGTTGGCGCTCGACCCGCGCTACCTCGCGGCCTTCGGCGAAGAGCGCCACTCGCTCGGCCGCCTGGTCGGCCTGGCCGGCCCCTACGGCATGTATCCGTCGCGTATCAATTTCATCGCCGATATCTTCCCGCCGGCCGAGCGCGAGGACGAGGCCCGCCCCGTGACCTTCGCGCGGGCCGACGCACCGCCCATGCTGTTGCTGCACGGCGCCGACGACGGCCTGGTCGATCCGGAAAACTCCCGCGCCCTGGCCGCCGCCCAGGCGGCCCGTGGGGCCCAGGCCGAAGCCCGCTTCTACGACGGGGTTGGTCATAAGGAATTGGTCATGGCCCTGGCCGGACCGTTGCAGGGCGTCGCGCCGGTGATCGACGACACGGTCACTTTCCTGACCGCCACTTAGCCGCAGGCCTGCCAATCGGCGCGGGTCAGACGGTAGACGGCGCAATCGTCGGTGCCGAAGCGGCGGCATTCGACGAACCTGAAACCCAGGCGCTCGTAAAACCGGCGGCCGGCGGCATTGCGTTCCAGGGGATCGATCAGGATTGCCCGCACCTCCGGGTTCGCGAAACAGCGGCGGAACGCCTGACGCATCATTTCCGACCCGTTGCCCCTGTTCAGGCAATCCGGTTCGCCGACCCAAATGTCGATCGCGCGAAGGCCCGGGGACTGATCGCCCCAATAGCCCGTTTCTTCGCGCGCCGGATCGATGATCTGCAGGAAACCGATGGGCCGGGGGCCGTCACCGCCGTCGGGGTCGGCCAATTCGGCGATCAGCATCTCCTGCCAATCGACATCCCGCGGCAATTCGGCCCGCCAATCCCAGCCGCCGTCGTCGCCGGCGTTCTCCCGGACATGCGGCATGGCGTCCCAGCGCATGAGCATATCCAGGTCGTCCATGGTGGCGGGGCGCAGGCGCAGGTCGGTCACGGCCAATTCCCGTCTTCAGGGGTGGAGGGTCTGGCGTCTTCTACCAAAACCACATAGATATTCGCCAGAGGAGACGCACCCATGTTGTTGCCGCTCTACGATTCCAACCCAAAGCACCGGATTCCGTTCCAATACGTGACGGTGACGTTGATCGGCCTCTGCGTTCTGGTCTTCCTGTGGCAGCAATCCCTGGACCCCAGGGGCGCGCGCGAAGCGGTCTATGCCCTGGGCGCGATCCCGGCGGTGATCTTCGGCCATAACACGCTACCGCCGGAATTGGCCTGGGTCCCGGCGCAGGCGACGCTGATCACATCCATGTTCATGCATGGCGGCTGGATGCACCTGATCGGCAACATGCTGTATCTGTGGATTCTCGGCGACAACGTCGAAGACGCCATGGGCCACGGCAAGTTCCTGGTTTTCTACCTGTTGTCGGGCCTGGGCGCGGTGTTCGCCCATATGCTCTTGGACACCAGCTCGCAAATTCCGCTGATCGGCGCGTCCGGCGCCATTTCCGGCGTCATCGGCGCCTATCTGCTGCTGCATCCCACGGCCTCGATCCACACCCTGGTATTCCGTTTCGTGGTTCCCTTGCCGGCCTGGATCGTGCTGTCGGCCTGGATCGGCCTGCAATTCGTCAACGCGGCGCAGGACGACGGCACGGGCGGCGGCGTCGCCTGGTGGGCGCATATCGGCGGCGCCGTGGCGGGGATGATCCTGGTGCCGTTCTTCAAGCACAAGGACGTGCCGCTGTTCGAAGGCACGCGCCTGGCGAAGGGCCGCCAGCGGCCTCAGCACCAGGCCAGGCCCTGGTCCGGCCGCAATCTGAAAATGACGGGCATCCGGATGAAACCCGGCGCGCGCAAGACCGGCAAGACCGGCGGCGGCCGCGGCGGGGTCAAACGGCCCTGGCATTGACGTTCGGTCCGGAGCGCTGACTTTAGCCATTGCGATTCCGCGCCGTTTTGCTATCAAGTCGGATCATGGACGCGCCCCAGGAAACCCCGCCGCCGCCCCCCGAAAACGAGCCCGAGGTCACGCCGGCGATCGTCGCCGAGCATGGCCTGTCGCCGGCGGAGTACGACAATATCCTGGAGATCATGGGCCGGGCGCCGAACGTGACCGAATTGGGCATCTTCTCGGTCATGTGGTCGGAACATTGTTCCTATAAATCGTCGAAGAAATGGTTGAAGACCCTGCATACCGAGGGCAGACAGGTGATCTGCGGCCCCGGGGAGAATGCCGGCGTGGTCGATATCGGCGACGGCCAGGCGGCGATCTTCAAGATGGAAAGCCACAACCATCCAAGCTTCATCGAACCCTACCAGGGGGCGGCGACGGGTGTCGGCGGCATCCTGCGCGACGTCTCCACCATGGGTGCGCGGCCGGTGGCCAACTTGAACGCCCTTCGGTTCGGCGACCCCAGCCATCCC
>JANQIJ010000318.1 GCA_028282185.1 Rhodospirillales bacterium | reverse complement strand
AAGGTAACGGGAACAATGCACGACCTCCGCACGCGAGGGACTTATACATTCGAGGCTACCTGCGCCGTGCTGACCGCAACCCAAACTGACGCTGCCCGTCGCCGGGGGATCGATCCCGTCGCGCAATGGCTGTTCGTGATCTGCGCCATGATTTTCTTCATGGTCGTTCTGGGCGGGGTCACCCGCCTGACCCAATCGGGCCTGTCGATGGTCGATTGGCGCCCGGTCACCGGCTGGCTGCCGCCCTTGTCCGAGACCGAATGGCGGTCGGTGTTCGAGGCCTACCGGACCTCTCCGGAATACCGGGAAATCAACGCCGGGATGTCATTGGACGATTTCAAGGGGATCTTCTGGCTTGAATATCTGCACCGCCTGTTCGGCCGGATCATCGGCTTGGCGTTCTTCCTGCCCTTCGTGTTTTTCTGGCTGACCGGGCGCATGGCGCCGGCGCTTCGCCTCAAATGCCTGGCGATGTTCGTGCTCGGCGGCCTGCAGGGTGTCCTTGGCTGGTACATGGTCAAAAGCGGACTGGTCGATCAACCGGACGTCAGCCAATACCGCCTGGCGGCCCACCTCGGCCTCGCCCTGGTAATCTATCTCTACGTTCTTTGGACGGCGCTCGGCATCGTCCAGCCACGGTTGCCGGCAAGTTCCGGTGGGTGGCCCGCGCATTCGTCCGCCGCCCTCGGTCTGCTGGCCCTCATCGGCCTGACCGCGCTGTCCGGGGCCTTTGTCGCCGGCCTGGACGCCGGACTGATGTACAACACCTTCCCGTTGATGGACGGCCAGATCATTCCCGACGATCTGTTGGAACTCAGCCCCTGGTACGTGAACTTTTTCGAAAACCGCACGACAGTACAGTTCGATCATCGTGTGCTGGCCCTGATCAGCCTTGCCGCGACCCTGTTTTTCCGCTGGCGCCTGGCCCGTCGGGCGGCCCCCCGGGCCGTCGTCGGTGCGGCCAATCTGTTGGTCCTTGCAGTCCTCTTGCAGGCCGCACTTGGCGTGGCGACCCTGTTGACCGCGGTGCCGGTGGCGCTCGGCGCGCTGCACCAGGCCGGCGCCGTCCTGCTGTTGACTGCGGCGTTGTGGCTTGTCCATCAAACGGCGCGGGGAGGGGCCGATCATACCTCGGCGTCGACCGCCGACGGCACGTCGTGACCGGCCTAGATTTAAGGTTTCAATATGCGCCGATTCCCGGCAAACTGCGCCTGACCGCCGTGCGGCTGCCCGCCGGCGACCTAACCAGCCCAATAAAACGGGGGAAGACCGACAAATGAGCGATAAGTTCCGCTTGATTACGCGCAGCGACTTCGATGGCTTGGTCTGCGCCGTCCTTTTGAAGGAACTGGATATGATCGACGATATCAAGTTCGTTCACCCGAAGGACATGCAGGACGGCACGATCCTGGTGTCGCAGCGAGATATTTCGACGAACCTGCCATACGTGCCGGGCATTCACCTGGCGTTCGACCATCACCTCAGCGAGACGCTGCGGATGGAAGACAAGCCGGACAATCATATCATCGATCCCTCGGCGCCGTCGGCGGCGCGCGTGGTCTATGATCATTACGGCGGCAAGGAGGCTTTCCCAAACGTCACCGACGAGATCATGGAAGCGGTCGACAAGGGTGACGCGGCCCAATTCAACCGCGACGAAGTGCTCGACCCGAAGGGCTGGGACTTGATGAATTTCCTGATGGACGCGCGCACCGGCCTTGGCCGATTTCGCGAGTTCCGGGTTTCCAACTACCAGTTGATGATGGACCTGATCGATCTGTGCCGCGATCATTCGATCGATGACATCCTGGCCATGCCGGACGTCAAGGAACGGGTCGATCTGTACAACGAGCACCGCGAGCTACAGACCGAGCAGCTGAAACGCCGCACGACGGTTCACGGCAACCTGGCGGTCTTGGACCTGCGCGAAGAAGAAACCATCTATGCCGGCAACCGGTTCATGATCTATGCGGTGTTCCCCGATACCAACGTGTCGATCCACGTAATGTGGGGCATGCAGAAATTGAACACCGTGTTCGCCACCGGTAAATCCATCCTCAATCGCACGTCGAACACCAACATCGGGGAACTGATGTTGAAGTACGGTGGTGGCGGGCATGAAAACGCCGGGACCTGCCAGGTCGAAAACGAGGACGCCGAGCGTGTCTTGGGCGAACTGATCGAGCAGATCAACAAGGACGGCTGACGGTCCGGGTGGGCGACCGCCCGGAAAGGCAATGAGCAAGAGGAAAATGGCACCCGACGGCGGCCGGAGGGGCGGCTTCGGCCCGTGGCGCCCTGCGGGCGGCAGGCCGGCTCGTCCCGGCCGATTTTGGACGACGGTTGCCGCCGTTGCCCTGATTTCCTTTGTCGCCGCCTGCGCCGCCCGGGAAGGGTCGATGACCCGGGTGATGGAGGTTCTGGGTGCCGACCGTCTGACGCTGCCGGTGGACACCCGGCGCGAACTGAACCGCTTCAACGCCGTGTTCAAACGTTACGCCGACACCGCCGAAACCGATGACAGTCTGGATTATTTCCGTTTCGCCTTTCGCCGGGTTCGAGCTTCCTACGTGCGTCCGGTCGATGACGGGCGGCTGATCGACGCCGCCATCGCAGGCCTGGAAGAACAGGCCGCGGCGGACGTCCGGACGCCCGCGGTTCTGACGGAAAAAGCCCTGGACGCGATGCTGCGGTCGCTGGATCCCCATTCCGACTATCTCAATGCCCGCGAATTCGAAGAAAGCTATATCTCGACGCGGGGCGAATTCGGCGGCCTGGGCATCGAGGTGACGATGGAGGAAGAACTGGTCAAGGTCGTTTCCCCGATCGAGGGCACGCCGGCGGAACGCGCGGGCATCAAATCGGGAGACCTGATCACCCATGTCGACGGCCTGCCGGTCAAGGGCAAGAGCCTGTCGGACGCCGTCGCCGTGATGCGCGGCCCGCCGGGGTCGGCCATCGTGTTGCGCATTCGCCGCGGCGCCCAGCCGGAATTCGACGTTTCCATCGTGCGCGCCGTGATCCGGGTGAAATCGGTCCGCTGGCGGGTCGAGGGCGACGTTGGTTACGTGCGGGTCAGCAAGTTCACGGAAAAGGTGGAAAGCGGCATCGCGAAGGCGCTGGCCTTGCTGCAGACCCGGCACGGCGCCGACCTGAAGGGCCTGGTGCTCGACCTGCGGTCAAATCCGGGTGGCCTGTTGGATCAGTCGCTGATCCTTGCCGACAGTTTCCTGGACGCGGGGGATATCGTTTCCGTGCGCGGGCGGGGTGCCGGCAACCGTCGGGACTATCAGGCCTCGCCGGGCGATCTGGCGCGCCGTTTGCCCATGGTGGTGCTGATCAACGGCGGATCGGCCTCGGCCTCGGAAATCGTCGCCAGCGCGCTGCAACACCACGGCCGGGCGACGGTCATGGGCGGCCGATCGTTCGGCAAGGGGTCGGTGCAGACGATCATGCCGCTGCCCTTGGAAGGTGCCTTGCGGCTGACGACGGCGCTTTACTACGCGCCCAACGGCCGAACCATCCAGGCCGAGGGCGTGCGCCCGGACATCGTGATCA
>JANQIJ010000313.1 GCA_028282185.1 Rhodospirillales bacterium | reverse complement strand
GTCCACATCCGGGGTCTCGGCCATCATCTTGAACAGGCCGGCCTGCAGACCGTACTCGGCCCGCGAGCCGGTAACCGCCATGATCTTCCGCATCGTCATCCGGCCCCTGGACCGTGGGCGCCGGCGCGGAAGTTGGCCGCCAGATCCAATTTCTGGTCCAGGTAGCGGTACTTGCCGATCCGCGTCTTGTCCAAGCGGTCGACCACCGTCACCTGGATCGTGAAATGTTCGCCGATGATGGCGGAAAGATGCTGTTCCGCGTGCCGACAGAGCGCCGTCACGTCGGCGTCGGCCTCGGGCTGGATGTGCATCACCAACTGGCCCCGCTGCTCCTGTACGACTTTGAACTCCCGGATGCCGCGCCAATCCATGTCGTTGTAGTTGAAGATCGCCGGGGCCAGGGGCACCAGATTGCCGTTCCGGTCGACGACGTAATCCTGTATGCGGCCTTCGATGTCGCTGATCATGGTGTAGTGCCGCCCGCAAGCGCAGCCCGGCTTACCCAACTGAACGATGTCGCCCGTGCGGTAGCGGATCAACGGAAACACGGGGTTGTTGAATCCGGTGACCACCATTTCGCCCTTGGTCCCCGGCTCGCTCAGCGGCGTGCCGTCGGCGCCGTGGACTTCGACGATGCCGACCTGCGGCATGAAGTGCAGCGCCGTCGAATGCGGGCAGCCGATGCCCACCGCGGCACCCTCCGTATGGCCGAATATGTTGGTCAGCCGCGCCTTGAAGGCCTGCTCGATGGTCTTCCGTTGGCCGTTGGTCAGGTATTCGCCGTCGCAGAAAATCGCCTCGAGCCCGCTGCCCAGCTCCAGGCCCAGGTCGGTGACGGCCAGGGCCAGCGGCAGGATCGACGACGGTCGGGTGTGGATGTAGCGCGGCTGGAAGTCGTTGATTGCCTCGACATAGGCCGCCGCCGTTTCGCGGCTGATATGATAACAGGACATGACCAGTCGCCGGCCGTCGGCGACATACCAGTAGCGACCCTGACGAATCTCCGCTTCGTCGACCTTGTCGCCGTAGATGCGCACCGAACGGTGGGAGAAGATGTCGAGCCCGAAGACCCGCATGTAGTATTCCGTGTTGGCCTTGTCACGGGCATAGAAGTCATCGTCGGCGTACACGGTCAGCGGCGTGCCGGTGCTGCCGCCGGTGGTTCGGTGATGCAGGCGGCTCCGGTCAAGGTGGTCGGGAATGAAGGCGTCGTAATCGTCCTGGATGGTCGGCTTGTCGATCAATGGAAATCGGCGGAGGTCGTCCAGGCCCTGGATGTCCGCGGCGGTGAACCCGGCATGGCGCATGTGGTCGCGATAGAACGGCACGTGCCGCTCCACATGCTCCACGAGGCGCTGCAAGGCGCGCAGCTGGTAGTCCAAGTGCCGGTCGGCGGACCAGAATTCGCTGGCCTCAAGGAACGCCAGACGTTCCGCAAACAGGGGAGAGCGTAAGGGGTCCAAGGTCCGAGTTACCGGTTGATCACCATTTGGTGGCGGTGCGCTGCAAATCCGGATGAGAGACGAGGCAGTGCCAGACCACCGCCTGAAAGGCCTCCGTATGGGGCGTCACCAGGGCCGGGTCGACGGTCGGCACGATGGCGACGATGTCGCCGACGCTGGCCGCATAGCCGCCGTCACGGCCGACGATGCCGATGATCTTGGCCTTTGCCGCCTTCGCCGCGTCGAGCGCGCGCATCAGGTTGACGCTGACGTTCTTTTCCGCATTGCCGCCGCCCACCGACATGACGAAAACGGTGTCGTCGGCGTTGAGCTTGCTGATCTCCAGCCAACCGGCAAACACCGTCTCCCAGCCCTCGTCGTTGGTCCGCGCGCTGAGTTCGGAAACGTTGTCCGTCGGCGCGTAGGCTTCGATGCCGCAGAGCTTGCGGAAATCGTTGACCGCGTGGGATGCGTTGGCGGCGCTGCCCCCCACACCCAAAATGAACAGGCGCCCGCCGCGGCCGCGCAGGTCGGCCAGTTCGGCGACCATCTGTTCGATCTTGTCGCCGTCAATGGTTCGGGCGATCTCCTGCACCTGGGTCATATAGGTTTCGGCATGTGTCATGGCGCGCGGGCTCCTGAACCTTCAATTGTCGGAACGCTCCGGGCACGGGAATGCGTGACGCCGGCGTTCCGACGGACGGTCTTGCTGCGTCGATTGAAGCGGATTGCCGCCGGACCGGGCGCCGGCGGCAGGGGTGGTCAGTCCGTGTCCTGCAGGCCCGGCGTCTGCAGCCCTTGATAGTCATAGCAATCCTTGCACAAGGGCAACTCGTCGTGACGCATCTGGGCAAGCATCTCACGGTACTCGTTGAGCTTGTCGGAATGCCAGATTTCGCTCAGCGACTGTTCCTCGAGGGATCCAAGCTGCATCATGTTGTTGGCATCGTGGCAGCATCCGGTGACGCTGCCGTCGAAATGAATGGACATCTTGTCATAGACTTCCGGACATTCCGGGTGCTTTTTGACGACGCTTTCCTCTTTCTTCAGCATCTTGAGCATTTCCATCTCATGAGGCCGGAGACGCACCGCGTTCAAATCTGTATAGGCGAAGACCGTGCGGCCGACGGTCAGGGAATCGACCAGGTCGCTCATCAGCGCGCGAAACTCCCGCACTTGCTCCTTGGTCTCATAGGTGATGCTTGTCGACGCATGCAGGTAGGGAAACGGACGATCTCCGCGGATGTCACGGAAGGTTCGCATGACCTCGACCAACTCGTCGAAGAAATCGGTGTTGCGCATTTCCTCGTAGCTTTTCCGGTCGACGCCCTGGAACGAAAACTTGATGGAATCGAGACCCCGTTCGATCATTTCCTCAATGTAATCGGGCGGCATCTTGCTTCCGTTGGTGTTCAGATGGGTCAGCAGCCCGGCGTCCTTGGCCATGGAGACGAACTCAAGGAACTGGGGGTGGAGCGTCGGCTCGCCCCATTGGATGAAACGCAGGGCCGATTTGTGCGGCTCCAATTGGTCGATGATCTTCTTGTAGATCTCTTCGGACATGAAGCCCGCCGGCCGCGTCAGGGAGAGGTTCCCCGTCGGGCACATGAGGCAACGGAAATTGCAGGTGTTGGTCAGTTCAATGTCGACGAACCGGGGGAACTCCGGCAGATTGTCGAACTTGGCGCGCGAATTGCCGGCGTTGCAGTTGTCGTAGAAAGGTTGGAACGGATTGGTTCGCATGTCGTTGGCTCCCGGTGGTCCGACCATTGTCATCGGCCGGCTGCCCAAGCTATGTGGGGCGGTCGCTTGAAATTACAACAGAAAGACGTTTTCACGCAGGCGGCGTCAGTCGCGTGAAACCAGGAAGTCACCCAGGACGACGCCGTCCAGTTCCGAATTGCGTAACGTGAACAGGGCTTCTTCCGGGCCCAGGACAATGGGATTGCCGTGAAGGTTGAAGCTGGTGTTGAGCAGGCCGCCGACGCCGGTCAGTTTCTCGAACTCTTTGATGATCTCCCAGTACCCGGGATTGCGGTGCCGCTCCAGCATTTGTGGCCGCATGGTCATGTCCGCCGGGTGCAGGGTCGCGATCATTTCCCGTCGCGCCTGTTCCGTGCTGTCGAAGGCGAGGGTCATGTAAGGGCTGGAAAGTCCCTTGGGGTTGACGATGTAGTCGGCGACCCGTTCGGCCAGGATCGTCGGCGTGAACGGCATCCAGAAATCGCGATGCTTGATGGCGGCGTTGATCTTGCGGATGGTGTCGGGGTTGCGCGGGTCGGCCAGGATCGATCGGTTGCCCAGCGCGCGGACGCCGAACTCCATGCGCCCGACGCAGCGCCCCAGGATCTTGCCGTCGGCCAGCAGTCTGGCGATATCCGCCGGGCCGATGTCTTCCGTTACCTGAAATTCGGTGGTGACGTTCTGCTCCTTCAGCACCTTCGCCACGGCCTGGTTGTTGAACTCGGGGCCCAGATAGATGTTGTCCAGGGGTTTCAGATCGATCTCGTTGGCCCCGGCCTTGGTCGCTTGCTCCGCAGCGGCGAGATAACAGGCCCCGACGGAGATGGAGGTGTCGCCCGAGGCTGGCGAGACATGGAACTCATCGACCCCGTCCAACTGCACCATGGCCATGCAGGCCTTGATGTTTTGCGCCACGCCGCCCGAAAAAATCACTCGATTAAGCCCCGTTTCCGCGAGGCAGGCGCGAAGCCATTCACAAAGAATCTCTTCCGTGAATTTTTGCAGGCCGCCGGCGATGCTGTCGAACCGATGCCCTTCCAGCGCGTCCCTGTAGTGGAAATACAGATCCTTGGGCCGTCGGTCGCGGACGATGTCCAGACCCTCGACCTTCAATAGCGACTTGAAGATGTCGTAGCATTTGTCGGTTTCGCGCGCGTTGGCGTAGGGCGCAAGGCCCATGACCTTGTACTCGTGATGTAGCGGCTTCATGCCCAAAAGCAGGGTCATGTGACTGTATAGCCGACCAAGGTCGTTGCGGTCGGATGTGGCGAGGAAGCGGAAATCGGAAGTGGAGATCGTTGATACCGTGCTGTTGTAGGCGTCGCCGAAACTCTCACAGGTCAGGCATAGCGCCGGTTCACGCGTGGGGCTGGCATAATAGCCGTAATAGATGTGGCAGCCTTCGTGGCTGACGTGGTGCACCCGGTCGTCGGCAACGCCGAGAACCTTGCCGACGGTCGCGCGTCTGATCTCATTGGCTTCCTTGCGCTGTTCGGGACTCAGTTCCATGTCCAGCAAGTGATCGACCGGGTAAACATCGTCATATATGAAATCGTCTCGGTCCTTGAACAGGTCCCAGTAAGGAACCTTGCGGCCCTCAATCAATTTGGGCTTCCAATAGGCGTGTTGCTCGTACACACGGTCGGCGACCGAGAAGTTTACGTCGCGCCGGACTTTGCACATCACCGGCGAGAAGTTCTCAGATCCGATGGCGACTTGGTCGATCTCCGAAACATCGAGACCGGCCTGTGCCAGGCAGGCTTCGACCGCACGCACGGGCAAGCCCTCTTCCATCTTGCGCCCGGTGAAACGTTCTTCTTGCGCGGCGGCGACGATCTCACCGTCGACGATGAGCGCGGCAGAGGCGTCGTGGTTGTCACTAATGCCAAGAATTGCAGTCATCTAAGTTCCTTAGAAAAGCGAAAAGATCAGTTTCGGAGATCAGCCGGACCCGCTCTCGGGCGTCAGCGCCTCGAATTCCTCGGCGACGATCGGCCAAATCGGTCCCTGCCGGGCGCCACGGGCTTCGAGAAAGTTGTCGCGGTAGCGTTCCAGGATATCGTCGCGAACCTGGGGCAGGGCAAGGGGGCGTTCGTCAGCGGGGTCGATGGTGCCCATGTCCAGGGCTTCCTGGCCGAACCAGCTGGCGGCATAGTCGATGTAGCCGCCTTGCGGGTCCCGGCGGAACATGGCGTTGGTCAGGAAGATGATCGGTTTGCGGTAAATGGCGGCGAAGCCCATCGCGGTCGAGAAGTGAACCAACAGCAGATCGGCGCCGCGGACCAGGCTCGCGGTTTTGTCCTGGAAGGTCGGTCGCCGGCCGAACAGCGCATGCGCCTCGGCCTCGGTATAGGAGTGCTTTGGGTGTAGGGCGATGACCACGGTGCAGTCGAGGTCGCGTTCGATCTTGTCGAAGGTGCGCCTGAGGTCCGCGTAATAGCTGCCCCGGTTCTGTTCGGACTTGACGTTCCAGACGACCGTGTCCGGCAGGTCGCCCAGGCCGCCGCTTAGGAACACCGCGTATTTGCCGTCGATGGCGGGTGCCGGTTCCCGCTCCGCGCGGCGGGCCCAAGCGATTTCGAAACCGGTCACGTCGACGACCTTGGCGCGGCGCCAGAACGGGAAAGGATGGGTGAATGGCGCCTGATAGACGCCGCCCCGGATCTCCATGAGCGGCGCCTTCAGTTTGAAGTAGCCGGGACCGATGACAAGCGCCGTCCGCAATCTGAGCCAGAAGCGCGACGCCGTGCGCCGCAGGTTGGTCGCCACGCCGCGCAGGCCTCGGGCCCAGGTGCCTGGGCCGCGGAAATTGGGTCTGCTTAGGCTTGGTATCTTGCCAAGGTTGATGGTCGAGTATCGCAGCCCGCGGTCAGCGAGCGCGCGGAAAAGCCAGTAGTTATCGATGTTCAGGCCGACCATGACGACGATGAAGTCGACGGGTTCGAGCGTGTCGAGAAAGGCTCCCAACTCGGCCCGTGTCCGCGGCACGATGATCTCGGGCACGTTCTTGAAGTCCGACGTCTCCAGATCCGGCGCCCCTTCGTGGCGCAACAGGTTCCAACAGCTCAAGTAATAGGTGGCGTAACCGCGGCCGGAAAAGAACTCCTCGTCGAAACGCAGCCGGTCCCTTTCGGTGAACAGATGGTGGGCCAGGAACACGCGTCGCCGCGCCCGACGGCCGGGTCCCGCCGGCGTCGGCATCCGGGTCTCGCCCTCGATCACTTCCGGACCGTCCATCATCATTTAGGTGACCCGCCGACGCGTTTGGCCGACTGTTTGGCCCGCTCCAAGTCTTCGATGCGGCCGACGTCGAGCCAGTACTCGTGGATCGGGAAGGCGGCGCAATCGTCGCCCGCGGCGAGCCAGCGTTCGAACAGGGCGGGCATGTCGATGGCCATGTTCTTGGGAATCTCGGCCAGGGAGTTCTGGTCGAGGACATAGATACCGGCATTGACCATGAACTTGTGGACCGGCTTCTCGCTGATCGCCGAGATGCGGGCCTCGTTCAGTTCGACGACACCGAAATCCACTTGGAATTCGTAGGCGCGCACGGCCATCGTGCCCTTGGCGCGCTGTTCCAAATGAAAATGAAGGATACGGTTGAAGTCCACGTCCGTCACGAGGTCCGCGTTCATGACGATGACCGGCTCGGACAGCGGCTCCTCGATGAGGCTCAGGGCACCAGCCGTTCCCAGGCGCTGGTCTTCGCTGAGGTAGCGGATCTGCGCGTTCCAGTTGCTGCCGTCGCCGAAGTAGTCCTTGATCTGCTCCCCCTTGTAGTTGACGGACAGGTAGAAATTCTCGAAGCCTTGGCTGACGAACTTGTCGATGATCGTTTCCAGGATCGGTTTGCCGCCAACCTCAATGAGCGGTTTGGGGGTTGTGTCGGTCAACGGTTGCAGCCGTGTGCCCAGGCCGCCGGCCATCAGCACGACCCAATTGTCCTTGTGCCGGGCGCGTTTGAACAAGTCCTCGATGATCACGAGGTCGACCACGCGGCGCTTATGATCGACCACCGGAACCTGATGGTAACGGTGCGAAAGCATGACCTCCTTCAGGTCTTCCTTGTCGTAATCGGGCGCGACACAGAACGGGTCCTTGTTCATGATGAGCGACACCGGTTGGTTCAATTCCACGCCCTTGAGGATGGCACGGCGGATGTCGCCGTCGGTGACCGACCCCAGCAGGCGACCGGCGTCATCGATCACCAGCGAGATCTGCAGAACGCCCCGACCGATGCTCTCAATCGCGGTCAACAGGCTGTCCCGTGGCCCGACCAGCGCGTCTTTCCAGTTGCCCATGATTAGTGGCTGCCGCCGGCCAGGCGCGGGGTCCCGTTCGCCTGGCTTCGGTCTTTCATCAGGCCCGGGCCGCTTGGGATGTTGACCAGGCGGGCGACGATGTCGCGCGCCGCTGACAGGTCGTCGGCCCGGGGGGCGGCGGCATAGGCGGCGGTGTCCGGAATCAACCGCCAACAGGGCCGAGTCTCGATGCTGTTCGCGTTGGTCAGTTCCAGGAAGCGGTCGCGCGCGGTTTCGTCGGCGAAGAGCAAGGCATTGAGCCAATAATTGCTGGCGTCGCCGGCCGGCTCGCCGAACAGGCGAACCCCGTCCAGTCCGGCGAACAGCGCATCGTAGCGGTCCGCAAGCCGGCGCTTGCGGTCGATGAAGGTGTCCAGCATCTCCAATTGGGCACAGCCCAAGGCGGCGTTTATATTGGGCATGCGGTAGTTGAAGCCGATGCTGTCATGATCGAACCAGAGGCGGTCGGCGACGCGCGCCGTCGTCGTCAGGTGCTTCAGGCGACCGGCCAGGGCCGCGTCGTCGGTGACGATGACGCCGCCGCCGCCCGTGGTCACGGTCTTGTTGCCGTTGAAGCTGATGACCCCGGCATCGCCGAAACCGCCGCAGGCCTTGCCTAGATGCCGGCTGCCCAGCGCCTCGGCTGCATCTTCCAGGACCGCCAGGCCACGGGCCCGGGCGATGGCGCAAAGCGCGGTCATGTCCGCCGGATGGCCGAAAACATGGACCGGCAAGACCGCCGTCACCTGGCGGCCCGTGGCGCGGTGGACGAGACCCTTGTCCGAGGCGTCGCAAGCCGTTTCGAAAAACCCGTCCAGCTTGTCCGGATCGATCCCGAGGGTGTCCGGCGTGATGTCGACGAACAGCGGCTGGGCGCCGGCCTGTGACACGGCGTTGGCCGTGGCGACGAAGGTGAGGGCCGGACAGACGACGAGGTCGCCCGGAGCGACGCCCAGTCCGATGAGCGCGGCGTGCAGTCCCGCGGTGCCGTTGACCACCGCGACCCCGTGTCCGGCACCGCAAGCCCGTGCGGTCATGGTCTCGATCTTTTCAACATAGGCACCGACCGATGACACCCAGCCGGTGTCCAGGCAGTCCTTGACGTAATCCCACTCATGGCCCTCGAAAGACGGCTCATGCAGGGCGACGCGACCGGTATGGCCCATTTCGTGGCGCAACAGCCCGGCCAGCAGGTCGGCGGCCTGCGCGGCGGCGTCAGACATTGTAGCGTTCCGCCTTGTAGCGGTTCAGGTTGGCGGGATCGCGGAACCAATCGACGGTTTTTGCGATGCCCTGTCGAAAGCCATCAAGGCCGCCGTGGGCGGGGCGCCAGCCGATCATTTCGCGGGCCCGGCTGTTGTCGCACCACAAGCGGTCGACTTCGCTGCGTTCGGGGCGCAGGCGCGCGGATTCCGTGACCGCGCTGAGATCCGTCTCCGTCGCCTCGGCAATGACCGAGACGACGTCGGCCACGGAGATTTCAAAATTGCTTCCCACGTTGATCGTTTCGCCCACCGCCTGGTCGCCCTCGGCCATGCGCACGAAGGCGTCAACGGTGTCGTCGATATAAGTGAAATCACGGGTCGGTTCGACGGCGCCGAGCCGAATTTCGCGGTTGCCGGCGAGCGCCTGGATGATAATGGCGGGGATGACCGCGCGGGCTGACTGGCGCGGGCCGTAGGTGTTGAATGGACGGATGATGGCGACCGGCGTGGCGAACGACCGGTTAAAGGAAACGGTCAGTTGGTCCGCGGCGATCTTCGTCGCCGAGTAGGGCGACTGACCGACGACGGGATGGTCTTCGGTAATGGGAACGAACTGAGCACTGCCGTAGACTTCGCTGGTCGAGGTTTGGACGACCCGAGACACCCCCAAATCCGTGGCCGCCTGCAGGATGTTCAGCGTCCCTTGCACGTTGGTTTCAACGTAGGTGGCGGGCGAATGATAGGAATAGGGAATTGCGACGAGCGCCGCCAGGTGGAGCACCGTGTCGCGCCCCGCCATGGCTTGGCGGACCCCATGCGGGTCTCGGACATCGCCGGCGAAGACATCGACCTCCGCCCTGACGGCGTCGTCGGCCTCATCCAACCAGCCCCAGGAATTGAAGGAATTGTATAGGACGAAGGCGCGGACATCGTGGCCGCGGCGGACCAGCGCCTCGGTCAGGTGCGAACCGATGAAGCCGTCCGCCCCGGTAACGAGGATCTTTCTTCGAGCGATGGCCATGGATCTTAGGTCGATGCCTTGTCGCCGCGCGACAGGCCGGTCTCAAGGAAGCGCTGCGTCAGGGCATCGAAGCCGCCCAAATCAGCGGCCGCCGTTGCCGCCGTTGCCTCGGCACGCAGCTCGACGTCGGGGAACGTGCTGTCGAGGATCAGGTTCCCCGGCGTGGCGTAGAAGATCAACAGGGAGCGGAAAGTCCCTTTCACCGGGTTCATGCGGTGCAGCGCGTCACCGTTCCAGATATAGATGTCGCCGGCCCTGCCGATCAGCGGTTCGACGTCGAAGGCCTCGTTCACGACTTCCGTGGTGAAGCCCACGTCGTAGTTGGGGTCGAGCACCGAGAAGGGAATCTTGTGTGAGCCGCCGGCGACCAGCGTATGTGTGCTGTTGAGGTCCAAGTCCTCGACCAGCACGTCCACGTGCATCAGGTTGGGATGGTCGGGATGCCACTGCATGGCGTAGCCGCCGCCGGCATTGAACCAGTCGTCATAGGTGAAGACCGAGGCCTCTTCCATCGGACCGCGGTCGGCGCGATCAATGCGGAACGACGGGAGGTGGCGAAGACGGGGCTGGCTGTTGAAGCGCCGACACAAGACGCCCAGGATCACGCGGTTGGTCAGCATGCCCATGACGGTTTGGTCGGTTCGGGGGTCGATGGCAAAGGAGTAATAGGCATCGCCGTCGGCAAAGTGTTCCGCACCGATCTTGTAGCGCGCTTTCAACTCGGCCACCTCGTCGGCGAAATTGAACGGCAGCTTGACCCAGCCGTCCTTGTCCAATTTTTCGAAGGCGGCGGTGACCTCGGGGTCATCCAGGGCGTCGCGGATATCGTCCGGATAGGGGACGTCCAGGCGTTCGGACGGCGCCAGGCCCGGCCACTGGCCGTATTGCTGGCGCTCGCGAATCTTCTCCGGGCGCAAATACGACTTGACGAGGTTCACCTTGTACGACGGATTGGCCTGGATGGCGCCGTGCATGAGGCGACGATAAGGGCTGCCAAGGTTCAAAAGTCGCGCCAGGACGGAAAGAAACAGGCGATAGAGCCTGCCCAGACCCAATGCACGAAGTAGCGGTTTCAACGATCCGGTTCCCATCATGTTGTGCATTTAGGCATGCTACCGCACTCCGGGTGAAAAGCACCCAGAGCGCGGTATGGTCTCGGTGGGCGCGCGGAAGTGCCGCGCCCGGTGACGTTTAGGCCGCGGTGACCGCGTGTCCGGGTACGCGCGTCCGCACCAGGCGGCCCATGAACTCAAGCAGCAAGATGACCCGTTGATTTTCGTCGGTGCATTCGAACAAACCGTCCAGGTCGGCGAACGGGCCATCGGTAACGCATAGTCGCTGTCCCTTGGTAAACGCCGGCGCCTGTACTTGCACGGCGCCGTCCAATTCACGCTCGCGGATGGTGTCAATGACCCCGTCGGCGAGGGCGATGGGATCCGGCCCTTCGGTCAAAAGGTAGCAAACGCCGATCGTGCCATTGATCGAGCGCCACCGCCGGACCAGCGGGTCGATGCGGACGAACAGGTAGCGTGGGAAAAGCGGCGCCAGAACGGTGTCGACACGCCGCGCATGACAGCGACGCTTGCGGCAACGTGGCAGATAGACGTCGAACCCCTGATTGATGAGGTTTTGGGACGCCAGGACCTCTTTCTGGGCCTGAGTGTAGACGACGTACCAATTCATTTCGGCTTCTCTTGTTGCGACGTGAGATCGGCCTCTTCGGCGGGTTGCGCTGCGGTTACGCGCATCAGCTTGGGCGCCAGCACCCGGTAATGAGGCAGCATCCTGATCAACTGATCGTAGGCGCCCTGCGGATCGACCACGTCGGCCAGCAACACCGCGTTGGGCCGTCGGGAGGGGGGAAGGTCTTCCAGCGAGCGGACAACGGGAAGACCGCAGAACTTGCTGTCGTTGCGCGCCGGTTCGAGAACGCCGACGATCTCGATATCACACGAAGACGCGGCCAATGTGGCGATTTCAGCCATCTCCGTTGCGCCGACCAGCACCACCCGGGACCAGCCGCGGGTCCGGCAATAGGCGAACAGCTCGTCGTATTGTTGGCGGGCCTGGCGGTAGAACTGAAGAGAGTGGCTCAAGTATTCTGCCGTGAGCCGGCTTTTCTCGGTAAAGCCCCGGGGCGTTAGGTAGTAGGCATAGCGGCGCGCCGGAACTTGTTTGATCTTCAAAAGGCCTTTTTTGACGCAACGCTTCAACACGGCGTTGGTCAGGCCGAGCGCGATTCCCAGCCGGTCGGCGAGGCCGCGTTGCGACAGATGCTGATCCTCGGCAACCGCTTCCAGTACCTCAAGGGTCGTTTCCGCGGACTGAGCCCGGTTGCGGAGATCGAATTTACTGTTCACAATGAAACCTCCTGTTCATTGCGTGAACGTATATTGTTCACAACATGAACGTCAAGCGGAAAGCGTGGAATTTTTTGTGTTGAATCAATGGGCAATGTCTGCCAGACAAAGCATGAACCGGGTTTCGAAAGGGTCTTCAGGCGGCCATCGTGATCCCGGCGTTTGGACCGACAGGCGCCGCGGTGGCGCATGGCGCCTGTCGAACCCATAAGTGTGCTGTTGAACATTAGGCTGTTACCGCCTACATGCAGGGCCGAGGCGGGCCGTTACTGGTAGGCGGGCCTCGGCTGTTGGGGATTGATCATGAAGCAACTTTTGCGCGACGTCTTGCCGCCTGAGACCTACCGCTCAATGTCGCGGGTGAAGAACGGGCTGATGTCGGGCCACGTCCACCGCAAGTTGATGGTCAAACGCGGCATGGGCGAACGCTACCTAGGTGTGCGCGTGGACACGGTTTCGGCCTGTAACCACCGGTGCCAATACTGCTATACCCTTGATTTAACGGGACACCGCACGCAGCTGATGCCGCTCGAATCGTTCGAGAAAGTGGCCAAGAACCTGTTCCCCTATGCCCATACGTTGGCGCTATCGTGCACCTGGGAACCGACCATGAACAAGCGGTTGGCCGATTTTATCCGCGCCGCCGGCGATTTCGGTGTGCCCTACAAGCATTTTGTCACCAACGGTTCCTATCTGACGGAAGAAATGATGGCGGCGGCCATCGAAACGGGCATCGACCGAATTGCCGTGTCGATTGATGCCGCGACGCCGGAGCTGTACAAGGAAATTCGCGAGTCCGACGACTTGGAGATGGTTCTGGCGAACCTTCGCCGGTTCCAGGAAATGAAGCGCGCGCGCGGCGTCAAGAAGCCGGTGATCAACATCAATTGGACCGCGTTCGAGGAAAACGCCGATCAGGCCGTGCAGTTCGTCAAGCAGAACGACGACGTGTTCGACACCTTCTGGTTCTGGCACCTGTTGCCGAAGATGCGCAACGAGGTCATCGCCTACCATCGCATGGATAAGAAGCGCTACTACGGCGTCGTCGCCCGGCTGAAGGAACTTTTGGGTCCCCGCCTCACGTCGAGCGAGTACAACGAAGACCAGTCGAACAAGCCCTTGGGCATCTGCAACCGGTCGCTGGAAAACCTTACTGTCCACCCGGAAGGGCGGATTCAGGTTGGTTGCTCGAAGCATTATCTCGAAGGCAACGTCATCGAACAGGATTTCTCCGAGATTTTCGAAATGAACGAAGCCCTTTTCGAGCAGCTGTTTCATAAAGAGACGGAGTTTTGTCAAACGGATTGCGGGCGCTGAAGTCCGCGCGCCGGTGCTGTCCGGCCGAAACCGAAAAACCCATCGGCTGTCATTGAAACGGCAGCCTGTCAGCACAGGTGATTGGAAGCGATATGTCCCGCCCGGCCATCAAGAAACCCAGCGACTTCAAGGTGATGATTGTCTATCCCAATCTGCCGATGATGCTCGTCCCGGGGGTTGCGATCGCCATCTTGACGCGCGTGTTCAAGGACAAAGGCTACGACGTGAGCCTGTTCGAAACGACGCACTACGACACCAACGAGATCAACTACTCGGAGAACAAGATCAATTACTCCGAGAACCGGGTGAAGATTTTGAACGCCCGAAAGTTCGACATCGAGAAAGACCTGGGCATCACCGTCAAGCACGGCATGCTGAAGGATTTCCGCCGCAAGGTTGAGGAAGTGCGCCCGGACTTCCTCGCGTTCTCGGTTGTCGAGGACACCTTCTTGCAGACCCGCACCATGCTGCAGGAGATCGAGGACTTGGAAATCCCCCACCTGATCGGTGGCGTGTTTCCGACAATGGCGCCCGAGGTTTGTATCTCCGCGCCCGAGATCGATCTGATTGGGCTCGGCGAAGGCGAATGGAGCTCGCCAGAGGTGGCGGAGGCGACCCGCCTGGGCAAGCCGGCGGACAAGATCCCCGGCACCTGGTCCAAGGCCGCCGACGGTGCCGTGACCCAAAATCCGCAGCCGCCCCTGGTTGATATAGACGAGGTCATCCCCGACTTTTCTCTGTTCCATCCGTCGCGCTTCAACCGCCCCATGGGTGGCAAGATCTATCGCATGGTCCCGGTCGAAAGTTACCGCGGGTGTCCCTATGCCTGCACCTACTGTAATTCGCCGTCGCAGCGCATGTTCGCCAAGAACAACGACCTGGGCAACTTCATGCGGCGCAACCGCATGGAGCGCCTGCGTCGAAAGCTTCAGGTCATGTGCGGCGAGAACCAGCCTGAATTCATTTTCTTCGTCGATGACAGTTTCCTCGCCCGCCCGAGGGAGGAAATCTTCGACTTCTGCGACATGTACGAAGAGTTCCGGCTGCCTTTCTACTTCAACACCCGGGCCGAGAACTGCGATGCGGAAATCCTCGAACGTCTGCAAGAGGTCGGGCTGGTGCGCATCGCTTTCGGGATCGAAAGCGGCAACGAGCAGTACCGACAAAAGGTTCTGCGCCGCAAGATCACCAATGCCGAGATCATCGACCGCTTCAAGGTCATCGGCGATAGCGGCGTGCCCTTCAGCATCAATCTGATTATCGGCATGCCGGGCGAGACCCGTGAACTGGTCATGGATACGGTGCGCCTGGCGCGTTCGATCAAGGGATACGACACGATCACCGCCTTTATCTTCACGCCCTACCATGGCACACCCCTGCGCCAGGTGGCGATTGACAACGGTTGGTTGGAGCCGGGGACGATCACCAAACACAATACCTCTCGCTCCCTCTTGCGCATGCCGCCGCCCTACTTGAACGCCGACGAAATCGACGGCCTTCTCTCGGTCCTGCCGCTTTATTGCTATTTCCCCGAGACGGAATGGCCGCAGATCCGCCGGGCCGAACAATCGGACGAAGAGGGCCTGCGCATTCGCGAGCACTATTCCGACATCTACTCCAGGAACTTCCTGGGCGAGAGCGACCGGGCCGAAAAGCTGTTCATCCATCCCGACGGCACGGCCCGCGCCGAACAGAGCCTCGGCGATTTCCGCGACAGCCCCATGCGCATAGAGGCCGCCGCATTGAAATCGCTGACCGATCCGATGATCGGGTTGTAAGCGGGCCTTCCTCGGTGCCGTTCCCCATGGCGTGACGATGGCCTTATCGTCGAGGCCGAACACGCCCTTGGTGAACCGACCATGCCCAGGCGATCCGGTCAGTGTGTCCTTGCATCACATGGTTCGGCGGCCGCGGAGAGGAGGCGTTCTCCGCCGTCGGTCCTCAATCAATGCTCGAAGCTTGATGATCGACCCGCGCGGATCACGGCCTTTGGCCGAGGCGTCGCTTAACAAGATTGACGGTGAAAACGACGCCCGTAAGGAACGGAATGACACCCATGCTTTGAAACTGCCGGCCGTTTTCGCAGCAGGAAACGCCATTCATGATCGTTCCGGCAATGACAAACGCCATCATCAAGCCCAATCCAAACCAAATCGATCGGATCGTGGTTCCAAAGGGCGGTGAAAGGCCGCGACGCCACGCCGCCGCGAGGCGCAAGGCCAAGGCGATTGTGAACACCGCCCAGGCGACGACGCTCACCACCTTGAAGACACCGACGCCGGTGGCGAGCCAGTTGACGTATCTTGGCGCGACCGCCAGATGCGGTTCGTGATGCACGCCATCGAACATCAAGGGACCCCAGATGAAAAAGCTGCGGTTCGCCATCAAGAAGGTCCGCAGCACTTTGAGCGGTTCCGTTTTTAGGACAACCGAATAGAGGCGCTTGCTTATCTCGTTCTGCAGCGCTTCGGTCTTGGTCGCCAATTCGGCTCCCGTGTACCGGATCGCCCATGGTCTTTCGGCGGTGACGTTCAGGTCTTGGGTCAGGCTTTCAGTGAACCGGGCATCCCCCAGCCTTTTCGCCGCGTCCAGGCCGAGCTGGACGTCGTTTGCATCCGTGTAATCCAGGCACTGTCCATGCAGGCCCATCAACAGGCGTTTCGGCTCCGTCGTGCCCGACCGCTGACGATCAATGCACCAATGCCACCAGGGACTGCCGTTGATCGCCGGGAGCAGCGATATGAGCTTGTCGCCCTGACGATCGTATCCAAGCGAAATGAACCCGTATTGCGCCAGATTGACGGAAAGATAGCCGCTGGTCGAAAAGACGCCGATATGCCCCTGGTTTTTGAGGCCGATCCCCAAGTAGGTCAGTGCCGGCAGGCTGATCGCGAGGACAAGGCTGGCGGTCGCGCGCCGGGCCCCCGCCGGCCAGGGAGTGCCGAGCAGCGCCAACAAGGGGATCAGAATCAGGCCGGCGCCATAGGCGGAGACCAACAAGGCGCCGGACGCGGCAAACGCCAGGTCGTTACCGAAACCCGACCGCCGCCAACGACGCACCGCCGTGAACACGCTCAGCGTCACAAGAAACACGACGACGTGATTGTGGTTGCCGCCGAACCGGTAGTATTCCCAAGCGATCAGGCCGATCGACCAGACCAGCGCTGCGGCCAACGCCGTCCGCCCACCGACCGCCAAGAGACGCAAAGTCAGGTAGGCCAAGGCCGCCGCCGCCACATCCAGGGCGGAAACCAGCAACATGTTGAAATGCCAGGGTGCGATCAGGTCGATCGAGGCGCATTTGGCGATTTCGCGGATGGCGAACAAGGGAGGGCGGGCGTAATCCCAAGCAAGCGCGAATCCGGGGTCCGACAAGAGGTTCCGGCAATCCGCCAGCCAAGTCCGGTCGAGCGTCCGGTCGGCAAAGACCGTGGCGCCGTGGCCGATCCAAACAAACAAGCGGACCGCGGCCCCGGCAACCAGAAGAATGGTAATATGAAAACCCATGTATTCGCGTGTCACGCTTCGTATTGCAGGGCTCAAGCTGCAAACGAACCTACGAAGGTGGTGCGGGGTTGTAAACAAGCACGCCCTCCTGTTCAGTTGATCGAACATGCGGTTCGTTTTAACGCTTTCGGATAATCAGGTTCGCCAAGCGGCGTCGTGACAAGATGCTCCTATCTCACTGGAACTACCGGCTCCCGGTCCGGGACCATGGCCTCGATACCGACAAACTGCCTTCCACGTCCAGCATCTACCGGCTGTGCTTCCTGTCCGATCTCCACATCGGGTCCATAAGCGGGCTGGATAAGAAAGTACTCGGCGCGATCCAAGGACTCCGATACGACGCTATCGTGCTGGGGGGCGATCATTTCGAGGAAAGCCTGTCGGAAGCGGACTGCGCCCGCTTCATCGACGAATTTGTCGATTCCGCCGGGGCCCCGGTTTACGCTGTGTTCGGAAACCACGACAAGCCGGCGCACCGCCGCCTGTTTAAGCAGGCCGGCATCCACTGCTTGGAAGACGGCCCCGCCGATCTTGTGAACGGCACGATGCCCATCGGAACCTGTATCCGCATGCATGGCGCCAGGTTCAGCCGCGCCGGCCTTGCCGCGCTTCGGAATGGACCGGCGCCAGACCCCGGCGCGTTCAACATTCTGGTCACCCATAGCCCGGATTTCGCCCTCGCCGCGCGGGGCCGAGGCTACGACCTTTACCTCTGCGGGCATACCCACGCGGGACAGATTTGCCTTCCCGGCGGCCGAATCATCTATCGCGGCGCGCAGGCGCCGCGCCGCCTTTGCAAAGGACAATGGATGTTGGACGACATGGCCGGGTACACGTCACCGGGCATCGGCACGTCGGTGTTGCCGATCCGCATCAACTGCCCGCCGGAGATCGCGGTCATCACCTTTCGCCCCAAAGCGAAGGAAGGCCTCAATAGCGGAAGAAGTCCTGGACGTACCTGCTGGCGAACTTTCGCGTCATCGGCCAGCTGAAAAATGTGTTGTTGGACATGGCGCATTCGTAGGTGCAGGTGCATTTCGTATCGACAATGCGCTTGCCCAAGCCCCGCGCCTTCTTTGAAGTAAAGATGTCGCGCCATTTCCCCGGCCGATGGCGCGGCAGGTCTTCCGCCAGGTTGAGAACCTCGTCCGGCAAGATTTCGCAGGGGCCCAGGCGCCCATCCTCCCAGATGACGTAGCTCAACGTTCCTGCCGTGCAGGGCGTGACAAAGTCATTTGTCTTGGCGATGCGGCAGATCAGTTCCTTCTGTAAAACCTCCTTGAGCCGCAGGGCCCGCGCGCCCAGGATCGGCATGGACGGCAGGGCTTTCTTCCGCAGCAGCGTCTCGTAATGTTCGACCGCGTTTTCGTAGGTCGCGATCAGGTCCTTGTCCAGGGGCGGGTGGTCCTTGAAACCGTACCTGAACAGATTGATGTTCACCTGGTTCGGGCCGAGGGCTACCAATTCGTCGATGAACGCGGGATAGATATGCTTGTTGGCTTCGTTGACTACGGTAATGAAGGCCAATTGTAATTGCGGATACAACTCCCGCAGGATCTTCAGCGTGCGAAAAGACTCAATCGCTTTTTCATATGACCGCTCACCCCGAATGGCGTCGTGCATCTCTTGGGGGCCGTCCATGGAAAACTGGATGATCAACGGCTGATGAGGGTTCTCTTGAAGCATGCGCAATGTGGTTTGCAGCATGCGATCGTGATACCAGCCATTGGATGGGATGGTGATCAACTTGGGTCTGGCAACGCTCGAAATCGTCCGATAAATGTCGGCCAGATCCTTGCGGATGAACGGTTCACCCCCGGCAAAGGCGTACCACAAGAGGGGTTGCACGTCGTTTGACAGCTTTTTGAACAGGTCCAGGGGCTGTTCACCGGGGTTGGGGTCGTCCAGGCTTTCCTTGTAAAAACAGTGATCACAGCGCAGGTTGCACCGCGAGGTCACGAATTGGATGATCTGCACCGGCAGCCCGGGGCGGGCAACGACCCGCCAGGTCAGCACGGCCCAGTCCCTCAGCGAGACGGAAGTGCGCCCGAGCCAAGACCCGAAACGGACAAAGGACGCAAGAAGCCCGCCGCCCGCCATGGCATAAAACGCCATCGGCCAGAGCAGAAGACCCAGGGACTTGGTCGCCGCATCGAGCGGTCGAAAGATCGCGGGAACCAAAACCAACGGCAGCACAAACAGCGCGATCGCGACGGCGATAAGCGCCGGCATTGGGCTGACAATCAACCCGCCGCCAACCAGCCCCAGGTCCAGACCGAACAGGCCCAATAACAAGATGAGCGGCGCCAAGCCAGCCGCGACGTAGGACGCATACATGGCCGGCGACATCAGGTCCGAAAGTTTCATGAAAATGGCGGGGAAATCGTATTTCACGCCGATCGCGTAATAGGTTCGGCTGAAATAATCGCGAACCAGGGAACTCGGCGAGAAGTGCTTCAAATGCCGGCCGATGAACCGTTCCTCGACTAGGTTGGGCGTGCCGAAGGCGCGGGCGCGGAAACAGAATTCCGTGTCCTCGCGCATGCGTAGATAGGGATTGAACTTGCCCGCGGCTTCGAACGCGCTGCGCGGAATGATCATGTGCGACGATTGGCCGTAGGAGACGTCGGCGCGGCGGTACAAGTCGAAAAACCGGTGGCGCAGCACCGCGTTCTGAAACCGCGCGCTGGCCGTGGGTGCGGCCTCGATGTCATAGATGCCGAAGACGATTTCGTCCCGAGGGTTGTTCCGGAAATCCTCGAGAAACGACAGTGCCGTTTCGGTCAAGACGACGTCGCTGTCAACGAACAACAGATAGCGCCCGCGCGCCGCGGCGGCCCCCAGGTTGCGGGTGCCGCCCGGCATCAATCGATCTTCGGAAAACTGGTACTTGCAGGCCGCCCGCCGGTCTTCGGACAGGATTGATGTTTGACTTTCGGCGACGATGATTTCCGCATCAGCGATGCCTTTTACGGCGTCAAAGCATCGGTTGACGTTGGTGTCTCGAAAGTTCGGGATGACAATCGAGAAAAAAGGCGCGGAAGAAGACATCTATTCGCCCAGTGTTAGGTGCGCGGGCACGGTCGCGACGGCCCGCTGTTACAGCAATCTGACCCGGAAGTCGATTGTATATGGGCCCGAGATTAGCTTTTGCCAGGTAAATGAAACCGCCTTATACGGATAAACCTGTCATGGCATGGTCGGCATTTAGCTGATTGGCGGGCCGGTGTGGGGGTTTTTGCATGGCCAAGGTTCTCGTCACGGGCGGGGCCGGATACTTCGGCGAAGCCCTATCGCGCAAATTGCTCTCCCATGGGCATCGCGTGCGCGTCCTGGATGTGAACGCAATGTCGTTTCAACACGATAAACTGGAGTATCACAACTGCGACATCCGCGATGCGGCCGGCGTGGCCCGTGCCTGTTTGGGAATTGACGTGGTCCACCACAATGTCGCACAGGTGCCATTGGCGAAAGACAGGACCCTGTTTCGCTCGGTCAATTTCGATGGAACGCGCATCCTTCTCGATGCCGCCCGCGACGCATCCGTCAAGAAACTGGTCTATACGTCGACAAGCGCGGTGTTCGGCGTGCCCCGCGAACTGCCCGTTACCGCCCGGACCCCGCCCGCGCCGCGGGAAGCTTACGGCAAGGCCAAGTATGAGGCGGAAGGCTTATGCGACCAGGCGGTCGACGCGGGTCTGGATGTATCGATCATCCGGCCCCGAACGATCCTGGGCCACGGGCGTCTGGGCATCATGCAAATCCTGTTCGATTGGGTGCGGCGGGGGGATCCGGTGCCGGTCTTCAACGGCGGCAACAACCGTTATCAGTTCGTCCATGCGGACGATCTGGCAGATGCCTGCATTGCCGCCGGGTTTCGGGCCGGCGCCGCGACCTATAACATCGGCTCGCGCCAGTTCGGCACGATGGCCGATCTGCTTGCCGGATTGATCGCCCATGCCGGAAGCGCCAGCAAGCTGGTTTCGGTCCCCATGGGGCCGGCCAGCCTGATGATGGACCTGACCAGCGCGATCGGTCTCAGTCCGCTTGGCCCCTATCACGCCTTGATGTACGGGCGGGAGATGTTTTTCGACATCGCGCCCGCCTGCCGGGACTTGGGGTATGATCCGAAGTATGATGACCTCGCGGCCCTGGTGGAATCGTATGATCACCACCTCGCGCATCGCGCTTCGGCACGCGCCGGCGAAGGGCGCTCGCATCACCAATCGGGTATGAAAAAGCGCATCCTGGCCATGGCACCTCTATTCTTGCGCATGGTTCCGGCCTTGCCGACAGGGCGTTGATGGGAACGCGGGACGATGCTGCGCAGGTTTCAGGCCCGATTGATTGATCTGACACTGCCAACCGTGGATGGCTTGGCGCTGGAAATGGACCTTGCGGCGCGCGTCCACGCCAAGGAATTTGTCGTCGCGACGATCGAGCTCGCGCCACATCACGTCAGGCTCGGCGCAAAGCTGATGGTTCTGGCGTTATGGCTCTGGACCCTGCCGGCCGGCGGGCTGCCGCCGAAGGATGAGGGGCGGCGGTGGCGATGGGCGCGGCTGTTTACGAAGTTGCCCGGCCCGTGCGGCATGATTTTCCGGCTTTACGGCAATTTGGCCGCCTTCGCCTATTTCGTCCACCGACGGCGTCAAGCCCAAATGCCGGGCGACGTCCGGGTGGTCGAAATAGGCGAAGGCGGCCAAATTGCCGTAAAGCCGGAAAATCATGCCGCACGGGCCGGGCAACTTCGTAAACAGCC